>CAYYUS010000001.1:0-30824 GCA_964474925.1 uncultured Akkermansia sp.
TATCACCCATACAATCTACCACTAAAAAAAACGACCAGAAAGATTCTTCGTCGCAAATAATAACCTACGGTTATTAATGCTCCTCTCCAAAGGAGTCCTATGGACAGAATGACGGCGTAAGTGAGGGCAAAACTGGCAAAGAGGATTGGCTTTGCCAATCCTCTTTGCCATTGTCAACCCCGGCCTTAGAAAAAAACGCGCGTCTGCTACTAGGCATATTAAACAAATGGGAATCTTACACTTTAGTAACATCTCTAAAAGAAAGGCGCGCTGGGGGACAAACGCGCGGAGCGATCGGGTTGTCCTTGATTTTTCTTTGTTACTTTCTTTGTATCAAGACAAAGAAAGTAAACGGAGGGTAGCCTTTTCAAAACGTATTATTAACTAAAGAGGCAAAAAAAATGAAAGTAAGTTTAACTTACTTTCATCTCAATAACTCCAGCATTCTTGCTACTATCCAATTGTTCAAAAACCGAATTATTACTAATAAACTCCGGAACGAGTTGCTTCATCTTAGCCACCATCTCCATAGTGCCTTTACGTTGTTTAGCCAACTGAATCAAAGAAGTAAACTCCTGATGCATCGCATCAAACTGAATATTCCGCACTTTAGCAATCATGATTTTTTCATGATAAGTAGGTAAGGTATTTTCTGAATCCATCAACAACTCCTCGTAGAGTTTCTCACCCGGACGCAGTCCACTGTATTTAATTTCAATATCAATACCCGGAACATACCCGTAAAGACGAATCATTTTCTTAGCAAGATCAACAATAGGAACAGGCTTACCCATGTCGAATACAAATATTTCACCACCGCTACCCATACTACCTGCCTCAAGTACCAGCTGACATGCTTCCGGAATGGTCATAAAGAAACGGGTGATATTCGGATGCGTAACCGTAACCGGCCCACCTTTTTCAATCTGTTCTTTAAAGCGAATAATTACAGATCCGTTGGACCCTAATACGTTACCAAAACGAGTGGTGATGAATTTGGTGAATTTATCCTTATCACCGGTATTCGCTGCAGAGTGATAGAGAGATTGTACGTAACACTCTGCCAAACGTTTTGAAGCACCCATTACGTTAGTGGGATTCACTGCTTTATCAGTTGATACCATCACAAAACGCTGTACATGGTATTTAACGGCTAAATCAGCAATGATCTTAGTCCCCATGACATTGGTCAAAATCGCTTCTGACGGACAAAGCTCCATCATCGGCACATGCTTATAAGCGGCAGCATGATATACATAATGCGGCTCATACATGGTAAACATTTCCTGCATGCGCTCCTCATTGGTAACATCTCCTAAATATGGAATACAAGCAGTACTAGGATTCAATTCCTGTAGTTCCAATTCCAAATGATGCAAAGGCGTTTCAGCCTGATCACAAAGAATTATCGTATGTGGTTGAAAACGTAGCAATTGACGTACGATCTCACTACCAATTGAACCGGCTGCTCCGGTTACCAATACGCGTTTGCCTTTTACCTGATTCGCAATTTCTTCATTATTGATTCGGATCGGCTCTCTTTCTAAAAGGTTTTCAATCTTAATCGTTTGTAGTTGACGGGCGGAAAACTCTCCATTGATCCATTTATCCAATGGGGGAACGTTCAATACTTTGATATCATGATCTAGACAAAAATCTACCAATTCATTTTTCTTTGATGGAGTGATAGTAAACGCAGCTAGAATAATTTCATCAATCTTCTGACCCAGAGTAAGGGTTTGTAAGTCTAATGTGTGGTGTATTTTAATCCCATCAACTACTTTTCCCACTTTACGCATATCATCGTCTACAAAAGCCACCACAGTTACATTGGATGTCGCATCATGTTCCAGCACTCTCTTGGTAGCAAAACCAGCTTCACCCGCTCCATATATAATCACAGTTTTGCGATCCATTTTATAGTTACGGAGATACGCAAATACATATTTTACAATAACTCGGTAAGAGATAAGAAAAAGAAAACTAAAAAGACTATAAATAATCAAAGTGACAGTTGGAAAATTTAACGCCCCACCACCTGTATTTGTAGAAACTAAGCCTATGAAGAACAAGACTGAAGTAGTCATCAGTATGGCATAACAAATTCGTAATGCATCTTGTATACCGGTATATCTTATTATACCTGCATAAGTTCTAAAATTGATAAAGACAATAGAATTAATCAAAACTAAAATCAACACATTCCCACTCAATACCTGCCAATCCATCGCCTCCACAGAAAGATTATACCTTACCAAATGTGCAAACACCATAGCAAAAGCACAAATAGCAGAGTCTATAAGGAATATGATCCAACGAGGAACAATATTTATCTTTTTAAACATAAACAGTTAGTCATGGTTGTAGGTAACAAATAAACGCTTATGCCCTTCAAATTGTAGTCTAAATATAGCATATATAATAATAAACACAAATAAACCAATTAATCCAATCCAAATCTGTCCTCTTGTATAGCTGTACACCACACATACATTTAATATCAATTGTGCTATAGCATACAATAAACTCACTTCAATATGGTTTAACCCAGTTTCATTTGCTAAAAATTGGTAGAAATGTGAGCGGTGTGCTTGTAATAACTGCTCCCTTCTGAAAATTCGACAAATAATTGTAAATACGGTGTCGATACCGTAAACTCCTAGAAAAAGTATCCACCAAACAAAGTCAGTAAGAACGACCATCTTCACTAATAGAAAACAAAAAATAAAAGCAAGTGAAACACTCCCAACATCTCCTGAAAAACATACTGCATTCTTTCTCAAATTAAAAAATCCAAAAACAATAATAGAAGTTGACAAGGTTATAAAAAGCTCCTCAGATAAAAATTTAGGTATATGCTGCTGAACCCAATACATACTCCCTATAGTTATCAATGAATATAAAACTGTAATTCCATTTATTCCATCCATGAAATTATATGCATTAATTACTCCAACTATCAATATGAATAATAAAAGAAATATAATAATCGAAAACTGTGAAGAAAACGCATACAAAATACCAATAACAGCAATTCCTTGTATGAATAAACGAAGTTTACTATCTACATGCCTAATATCATCTACAAAACTTAATGTAGCAATTAAGAATAAAGAGAAAATATATACCCACTCAGAGGATTGTTCAAAAAACATACCTACAATTATAGCAATAGGGAAAATAATACCCCCACCACGAATAGTGACTGCATGATGAGAGCTTCTAACATTAGGCCTATCAACAATAGTATATTTTCGGGCGATTTTAAAATACACCCATTCAATACTCAACCATAAAATGATAAATGAAATAGAGCTAAGAAACATCCTTAAATGACTCAATAGTCTTTACTAACCCATCTCTTGCTTTGATGGGCAATGGAATTTGTAATGCAGTTATTAATTTTTGATTACTTACAACATAATTATCTGTAAGCTTTTGCAAACGTTCTGTATTAAGTGGCAGGTGAATAGTATCTCCAACTCTTGCGACCCATTTAACAAGTTTGGGTGAAATATTGAAGAGCTTACCTTTCTTTTCTAAACTATTTGCAATAATCTCAACTACATCAATCGTACTTATTGGCTCATCATCGGCAACATGATAAATGCCAGATGCTACATCATCTCTGCTTAGTAACTGGTTAATAATGAAACAAAGATTTTCCACAGACAAAAAAGATCGAATATTGTGAAATGCAGCTAATGGATAAGGAATACCTTTACTAACCACTTTATACAATAAATTCAAATTCCCTTTATTTCCGGGTCCATGAATCATACATGGTCTTAAGATAAAAACAAATTTCCCCAATGGTAAAGTTTTTGAAAGCATATAAGTTTCAGCATACAATTTACTTTTACCGTAGTCTGTTAAAGGATTTGGAAGAATTTCTTCGGTTATTAAACCGTCATATCTATCTGCTACAGCTTTAATTGAACTAATAAATATGAAGATTTTGGCATCAGACTTCAAAAAGGCATCAAATAAATGTTTAGTAAGCTCCGTATTAACCTGGTAATATTCTTGAGGAATACTTACATTCTTAAGATCATGAGCTTTGCCTGCAAAGTGTAGTACAGCATCTATATCCGTAAAGTATTCTTTATAAGTATTTTCATTACCATAAAGTTCATTTCTGGAAAAGATAGTATGCTCATAAGAAAGTGAATGTCTGTTGCAAAACTCAAGCCAGTTTTTTCCTACAAAACCAGTAGACCCTGTTATTAAAATTCTCATTCGGAAATCAAATATTAATCAAATTCACAGTTTGTTCAATATGATCCTTTGAAGAAGCCCCAAACACAACAGATTGAATGTTTTGCTGATTAATGAATGCATAAGCTTCTTTGGGATGAATAGCTCCAGAAGCTAGTGAAGACATTGCCATTATTTGATATTTTTCCGGATTGTTCGACTGCAGAGTAGATAAGTATTGATCGATTCCGGGCGACATTAAATAGCCTATTTTATTAATAGATGCACATATAACTACACCTTCGATCTCCCATTCCTCAAGCTTCGCTTTTAGAACTGGTAGGTTTTGCGTAATTAATCCGGGAATAACCTTGTACTTGCTCTTTATATAATTGCAATATTCATAAAATATCTCCTTCATTTCAAATCCAAGAATCAAATCAGTTATAATATTTTGCAAGAAAATTACTCGCACATTTAACCCTTTGAAAATTTTCATTTCTACATCAATAAGCATTTGCATCAACTTAATGGCGTCTTTATTTATTAAAGCAGACCCTCCTTTAGCCATCATACTAAATGCACCCAAAATTGTATTGTCTTTAAACAAAATATCGTTGATTGTCGGGAAAATTCCTTTTTCACTTATTAGGTTTGCATACTTATGTGGATATGGTATGGACGGATACCAGCTAAGATCATGGTATTTTTTTTCATTGCTTTTAAAGTAATTACAAATATCCAATGCTCGATCATTACTATTCAGCATGAATCCACGAATACCGGCTTCGTATGCATAGTCATAAACCCTGATAATGTTGGATAAATCATGAAACTTTTCAGCTAGTTGCTGAGCTTTCTCTTGTGACATATGGTTAATGCCAAAAAACTGATTATCCCCAAATATAATTTTATCAATTGGTGTCATTTAAAATTCTCTGTTGTTTTCAAAGTCATGAAAAATAGATTCGATTACTTCTAAAGTATCTTTTGCAGCATGAAAGCTACATTCATTGATCAGATTCTTTTCCTTAATATTTGATATAAAGTGATACAATTGATTCGTAAATTCATTCCCCCTAACATAAAAAGGCACAGGCTTAAATACATCTGTAATATAAATTGTGTTCCATCCTGCAATGAAATTAAAATCAGGCAACCTCGATTTACAGTAAATTTTGAGACCATGTTGGTCAGCAAGAATTTTACCATTTAATCCAAAGATTTCAATTTTATTTGTTGGCTTTCTGTAACTCAAATCACTCCAATTAACATTAAGCGTACCAGTAACACCATTCTTATATAAAAAAGTTGAACAAACAGCATCTTCAACATTTTTTGAAAAAATTTTAGTCAAACTGGTTCCTACTACTTTATCAGGCTTCCCGACTAAAAAGTTCACAAGATCAATTGCATGAGATGCCACCTCAAAAACAGCACCACCTCCATTTTCCCGAGAATCTCTCCATGTATTTCCCTCTTCAGCTTTCGTAATCGTACAGCTGTACATTTCAGATCTGAAGCGCATTACCTTGCCAATCACTCCGGCATCAACCAGTCTCTTGGTCTCTTTGAACATGTCATTAAAACGATTAACATATCCTACCTGATTTACCAGCTTTCTTTGCTCAAATAACAAAGCCAATTCTTTAGCTTGGGAAAAATTTGTAGTAAAAGGTTTTTCACAAAAAACATTAATCCCATGATCTGCCGCAGTTTTGCAAATGTCAAAATGTAGTTTTGGCGGCGTACAAATAACTATCGCATCTAGCTTTTCTTTTCTAAAGAGTTCATTATAATCAGTATAAGTATTTATTGTTCGAACATATTTACCAATCAAACTAAGCATTACAGAAGATGTATCTACAACAGCTGTTACTTCAACATTGGGATGAGAGTTTATGATAGAAAAATGTGTGATTCCCATTCTACCAATTCCAATAATCGCAACTTTAATTTTTCTCATTTATATCTTATTTAAGGGAATGTCATTTAGTTTAAATCAAAAACAGACGCATATTTATTTGCAATATCTTGCCATTTATATTCAGTTGTCGCTATGTGCAACATTAGCTGGGCTATCTCCGATAACTCAACTTCTGATAACGAATTAATTAATTTCGTTAGCTCTAATGAATTTAAAAAATATAAAGCCTTATTTTGTGTGGTATACTTATTAAAATTATTTGCGTATGCTAAGATTGGTAAGCCAAGACTCATTGCTTCTACTAAAGCAGGATTCGTACCGCCAGCTGAGTGCCCATGCAGGTATATCGCACAATTAGAACGTAACAAATTAAGTTCCCTATGGTCATAAATTGCATCAAGTAGCAATAAATTAGGTCGTGATCGATATTTTGCTTTTATTTTAACTCCGTATGCACTTTTCTTCCAGTTCCCAACAAATACAAAAGGCATTCTAGCTTTTTCATCAAAAGAATCTAACAGCATTTCGATATTGTTATCCGGCTGAATTCTTGCAACCGTAAAAGCATATTTTGAACGAAGAAATGGGTACTTCTTTATATCATCTTCTTCTATTTCGATACTACTCACCTGATCTCCCCCATAAGTAATAAGTATGCTGTCGACTTTGTATTCGCTTTTAAGGTAATCTTTAATACCTAAATTATCTGATATGATATATTTGGAATACTTTACCCCTATTTCTTCAGACAGTTTTAGATATTTCCGGGTAAAAAAACCCCACTTTGAACGTTGCCAATCCAATCCGCCTAAATTCATAATGAACTTATGCATATATTTCTTAAATAACGGTTGAATCAAACTACCGGAACATCCAAGTATTAGTACCTTATCAAATCTTTTATAGCTTTTAAAAATCGAAACCATGTCAAAAAAAATACTCTGCCATCCATTTGCTTCTAGGTTAATATACTCTAGCTTCACTCCTTTATAAATGGGAACCTTTTCTTTATTTGTCTTAGCAGAGCAAAAAACAGTTATCTCATATCGATCTGCAAGATTTATAACCAAATATTCAACAAGTGTTTCAAAGCCACCATATTTGCTTGGAATACCGTTTGTTCCAATGATAGCAATTTTATGTTTCATCTATCAACTACTTTTTAATAACACACTTAATTACCGATCCTTTTCTAAACACTATTGAAACCAACAATTCTAAAAAAAATGTAAGGGGTAATAATAAAACAAATAATAATACTACTAAAACATTCTTGCTCTTCATATCTTCAAACAAACTGCCTTTATACCCAAACAAACTCAACAAAGCTGATGTCATACCCATAGCAGAATTATAAAATGAAAAAGTACTTATCATATCGTACTTAAAGTTATTTTCTTTGCAAAAGCTTGAAAAGCTTTCAATAGTAAAATGATTTACATGAAAGTGAGGGGTAAAGTGCGCCCAGGTAGTTCCTGCCATATTTGAGGCTAAAGAATTTATATTTGGCACTTCAATTAATAAAAAGCCACGATCATTTAATGCATCATTTATCATAATTTTAAGAAAATCGAATGGGTTTTCAATATGCTCCATTACATGAATCATTGATATACAATCATACTTTTTATTCATAATTAACCCACCAGTATAATATTCATTAGAAATATTCAAACCTGTTATTTCATGAGCATAACGTGCTCTACTTACCGACGTTTCAAGCCCATTAAGGTTTTTATAACTTAGCTTTTTTAGCAAATAAAGGAAAAAGCCTTTACCACACCCAAAATCTAATATTTCACTCTTTTTATTTATAGATCGTCCTCTTAATATAAGACACATGTATAAATAATCCGGCAGATTAATCAAAAAAGGAGCAAAAAAGAAGGATTTAACTTTGTAGTGACCTGTCTCATAAATATCAACAGGATTAATATTCTGTGGCGTAGTTTCCACATAGCCACATTTTTTACACTTGGTTAAGTTATACCGAATTCCTTTGTAATTTATAACAGACTTTTCCGGCAATATAGATTCTGCGCATGTATGCATATAAATAAATGTATATCTGTTTTTAGACTAATTGTTTTATGTATAATTCATTAGTAAAATGACCTATTTTATTCCAATCATGACTACACACTACATCATCAAAAGCTACTTTTTCAATTCTTTGTAACTTTTCTTGGTTATGATATATGTGTATGATTTTATTAGCCAGACTTTCAGGATTTTCTGATTCAAATAAAAAACCATTTATGCCGTCCGAAATTATTTCTTTAAATGGCGGCAAATCCGAACAAAGTACAGCCCGCCCAAAGCTCATCGATTTTAATAAAACACCACTCTGATAAATTTCTTTGTATGGCAAAACCACTATGCTTGCCTCTTCAAAAAGTGTCACCAATTCATCATCAGGAATAAAACGTAAATCCATTTTAACATTAGTAGCCAAGTGATGTAACTCAATGATACTTTTATAAAATTCAATATTATCTCTCCATACCCTACCGGCAATGCAAAGTTCGAAATTAATAGTTTGTTTTTTGACTATTGAAAGCGCATGCAGTAAAATATCAAGTCCTTTAACTTTCTTGATTTGTCCAAAAAATAATATCTTAAAAGGCTGTTTAATTTCTTTATTTCCAACCTGCTTTACAAATGGAACATAATTTCCATGCTTAATAATAGTTATCCTATTAGACGTTATCTTTTCTTTCAGCACATCATAACTGAATTTATTATGTACAATAAAAGCACTTATTAAAGCATATGCAAACCTCTCTATTGACGAAGAAACCTTTTTCTTACTAAATGATTCAATATCATGAATAGTAAGAACTACTTTTTTGTAAAAAATTCTTGCTACCAAAATATTAAGTGCAAATAAGGGTGTAAAATGAAATTGGTGAAGGTGCACAATCTTACATCCCCTTCGAGATGAAATCAGCATACAATTCATATAATAATATATGTGAAAAAGAAATCGGAGTAACTTGTTTGAAGTATCCCAAACCCTGTCAAATAAATTATATATGTAAACATTAGGCTTTGCGTGGTCAATTACTATCTTACTAGAGAAAAGACATACAGAGTCCGCATATTGTGAAAGTCCATTAGCAAGTCCAAGATCGTAAAATTGCATTCCGCCATAGCCACCAACCGGTTCAATGATAGCTGCCCGAATCTTTTTAGTATCTAATTCCATAAATATTGCTAACAATTGTTAATTCTATTGTCATTGAAGACAGCCGCCCATTTCATTTTTTCCTATTCATAGCCGCTGCAGATAAAAAAAGATCTTGATACATGTTAATATAAGAATTAATACTGCAAAGTTTTTCGATCCTCATTCTAGCCATCGCACCTATTCGTGATCGCTCATCTGCATTTTTAATCAAATGGAGTAATGCAGATCCCATTTTCTCCGGCGATTGTTTCGGAATAAGTATCCCGAACTCTCCCTCGTTACCTAGTAACTCAGAATTGCCACCCACGTCAGTAGCAATCACAGGTTTACCAAATGCCATAGACTCCAGTATTGAATTTGAAAATCCTTCACCAAAAGTTGAAAGAATAGATATATCACAAAGATTTATATAATTATAAACATCTTTTCTTTCCCCAACCAACAAAACTGACCCTTGTATGTCTAATTCAATAATTACTTTTTCGAGCATGTTTAGTAATTCTCCCCCCCCTACTATAATAAATTTAGCATTTGTATCATGTTGTGCCACATATTTTGCAGCTTGAAGAAGAGATATAAAATCTTTTGAAGGATCAAGGCGTGCAATCATAACAATAATAACATCATTCTGATTCAAGCCTAATTCTGTTCTGATTGTTTTAGCGGGCTTTGTAACCGGAAAATTAAAGTCGCTGCCATTGTAAATAATTTGCAATGGCTTTTCAGGTCTTACCATGACCAACCTGGAATAATATTCTTTAAGTGCGTTTGAGTTTACCACAATAGAATCTGAGGAATTATAAAGCCATCTTGAAAATATTTTATCGAGAAACTTATATTTTTCCCCTTTATGACCAAGCCAGAAATCGAGCGCCCTGAATGACCCAACCTGTAGCGGACGTTTTAACAAAAAAAAACTTGCCATACGATAATAAACAAGGTTTGGTGCCTGCGTTATGAAAATAAAATCGGGTTTTGTTCTTCTAAGTGCGCGAATGAGGCGATACAAAATTGCAAAACTGCCTCTTCCTTTCCACTTCAAATCAACAAGCTCACATCCATTATTCTTGAATTCACTAAATAATCCCCCATGCTGGCTTTGTGAACAAACTATCGGTTCAAAAATACGCTTATCAAGATGCTTAGTTAGATACAATACCTGTTTGTGCATTCCTCCGATTCTAAAACTATCAATGAAGAAAAAGATCTTAATTTTTTGGCTGGACATATACAATCGTTTGTGACTTTTGGCAAATCGAATTTACCTGGCTTAAAATTTGATCTCACAGACCTCCTGTTGCTTGTATTCAGCAATAGTTTAAAAGGAAAATGAATTAAATTCTCAAGCATTATTCTAACTATTGACTATCGGCTTTAAATGAATCACTTGCTACAGCCGATTCCGATGGGCTCCTTTTACTTGAATGAGAACTTACCACAGTAGCCAATATTACCCATATTAGTTTTTGATCAAAAATTTGACCTGATAATATAATACCCGTTATCGGTAACATACAAGTTAGCGGTAATAAGCTATTCTCCAGTTTTCTTCTCCTAAATGCTCTATTAAAAACAATGACATAAAAAATAAGAAAAACAAAAACGCCCACTAAACCAGTGTATAAAAACACTTCCAAAAGGACGTTGTGTGGACTTGCATCTCCAACAATAGAAACAAAACCTGTTTTGCCTACACCCCATAAAAAAGTATCTGAAAAATTAGCAATAAGAATGTCCCATATCATGTCACGATTAGCTAGATCACCATCATTAATTGTATCCATTAACCGTTCCACGACAAGACTATTTTTTAAGAAAAAAAACCAACTTAAAAGGGCTAAAACAATAAATACAAAAAAAGAAATTGTTTTTTGTTTAACTGTAAATTTTTTATTGAAAAAAACAAATGCCGTAATTCCCAAAATGAGGCTGATCAGCGAAACACGCGAACCTGTTTTAATTATAAAAAAGAACAGAAAGGGTAAAGCGAAAAGTAATAAATTCCTTTTTTTTGAAAAATTCAACTTATTCTCAAAAATATTAGAGAGAATAACAAAAAAGGCAATGCACAAACTAACTCCCAAGAAGTTCTGATTCATTCCGAATATGGTATCCCTCCCATCGACATCATTATCGGACACACTAATATTTAAAAAATAAAATAGCGTTAACACCAAATTACTTATTGCGAAAACAAAAGACCCTTTTAATAGATTTTCTGATCGTATTCCTACTGAATTTATCAGAATAATAAAAATCACAATATTTATAAAAAATAACACATCGAAATACTCGCTACTTGTAGGGGTACTGTTTATATAGCTTCTTACTGTTAGTAGAATAAAATACACTAAAATCGGAAGTATGTACCTAGCATGGTATTTTAGCGTAAAAAGAGATTTGAAATTCAGGATTGATGCAAATAACAAAATACTCAACGAAATTTTTGTGGCAAGAAAATCAATACCAAGGTTGAACAAATTCATTGTCTCAAAGCTCAAAGAAAAAAAGAATATACAAATCGAATATGTTAGGATTTTACTACTCAGTTTCAATTACCTTATGTTTTATATATAGAATTTAACATTTAAATATTTAACAAACCCGCAAAATATTTATAGTCTCAAATCTTTAAATCTTGTAACTATACCATCCATGTTTTATACCACATTTGAAATTGTATTAATTTCCAAATAAGTGATACATCCACAAGTTTATCTTCAATAAAATCTTTTTTAATCTTCGATACAAATTCCGGATTAAATAGACCAGATGATTTTACTTCGGAATCGCTCAAAAAATCATCGAGAAGATATTTTAAATCACCTTGCAACCAATCTTTAAGTGGCACTGAAAAACCAGATTTTGGCCGGTCCATCATAGACTTAGGTATATAATCATGAACTATATCTTTGAGAATTAATTTCTGAGTAGAAGCTAGTTTGTACTTACTTGGCAATTGAGCTACGAATTCAATTATTCTATGATCCAGAAGTGGTTCTCGTCCTTCAAGTGAAACAGACATTGTTGCACGATCAACTTTAGTTAATATATCATCACACATGTACATCTTATAGTCAATTGCTTGAGCCATTGAAATTGCATCCCCAAAACCAGAATAATCAGCATCGAATTCAGTTGGCATGTATTGTATTGATTCTGTAAATAGCGATTTCTTATAAATATTGTCAAGCAAAAAGAAATTTTTAAACACCTCAGAAGAAGTTGTCCCTTGCTCTGAAGAAAATACTCTATGAATAACATTAAACTTATGACTTAACCGGGGAAATGGCTTAGACAAACTTCTGGATGCCAAGCCGGACATCACTCCTGTTACCTTTCTTAATCCCTTTGGTACCTTTTGTATTTGTGATAACCTTTTTAAAAAAAGACTATAGATAGAATAGCCAGCAAATACCTCATCTCCTCCATCAGCAGACAGAGAAACAGTTACACTTTTTCTTGCATACTTACTCACAAGTATTGTTGGGATAGCAGAGCTATCAGCAAAAGGTTCATCATAAATAAATGGCAACTGAGGAATGATATCTTGTGCCTCTTTGGTTGAACAATAATATTCGCTGTGATCCGTTCCGAGAAATTTGGCTATTTCTTTTGCGAAAGGGGCTTCATTATTACCACTATCAAAACCAATTGTAAAAGTTTTAATTTTATTTGCACCTCTTTCCTTTTGAAGAATGGCAGCTACTGATGTCGAATCATATCCCCCACTTAAAAAAACTCCAACAGGAACATCAGCAACCATTCGATATTCATAAGCAGAATGCAAAATAGTTTTTAATTGCTCTTTTGCTTCTTTATATTCAATATTCAGCTTAGGCAATCTGTAATAGTTGCTGACATCCCAATATTGAAAAAAATCAAACTTAGCTTCCTTAATATCCAGAATAATATAATGCCCAGGTTTTATTTTATGTGTATTTTGAAATATACTTTTAGGTGCTGGTATATATCCGAAATCAATGTATTGATAAACTGAATCTATATCAATTTTTTTATTAAATAGTGGGTGTCGAGTCATAGATTTGAGCTCTGAAGCGAACAGAAATAAACCATCTTTCCAATAATAATATAGTGGCTTCACACCTGCCCGATCTCTGACTAAATAAATTTTATCATTCTTTTTGTCAAATAAAGCAAATGCAAACATTCCAATAAACTTATCAACACATGTCATTCCCCATTCCTCAAACGCATGAAGAATTACTTCAGTATCAGAATCAGATGAAAAAATATGGCCTGCACTTATTAATTCTTTACGTATTTCCCGATAATTATATACTTCTCCGTTGTAGACAATAAAAAAATTATTGTAATGCATTGGTTGATGACCGTTTGCAGAAAGATCTAAAATTGAAAGTCTTCGATGAGCAAACCCTATATTACAAAATTCATTCTCTTCAAATAGTGTTCCTTCATCATCAGGACCTCTATATGACACAATATTATTCATGTCCTGTAATATATTTCTACTGCTTCGTTTTTTAAAGTCTATTAGTCCTGAAATACCACACATAGGGATTATCCTTTAATACTTTTCCATAAAATCGATGCTACCAATCGAAAACCAAAATAGTTATATGTATAAAATATACTTACGAGTTTACACTTCACTGAAGATTGAATTTTTTTTATTCTTTTCTTTGACAGCTGCTTCGAATGGGCGATTTGATCTATAACATTCTGACAATTCCGAACTTCTGAAGGAAATAAAAATTGTACTCTTATAACTGATAGAAAAATCCATTTTTCAAAATAATCCAAAAAAAAATCTCTAAGCCACTTATTAGTTGAATACCTTTTGAAAATTAAACTAATCTCGTTTAGCACATCAGATTGTGTATTTAAAAACCCAGTGGGCTTTACTATGTTGGTAATAGATGTTGAATTATCAAAATATGCGTAGAATATACTTTTTGTCAGATAAAAAGAGTTTGCTTTATTTAGTATCTCAATGCAATATATTAAGTCTTCTTCCGAATTAATTCCAACCTTCCCATATATCAAATCATACAATATTTCCTTTTTAACAATTTTATTCCAACAACCTCCTAAAAAATATTGTGCGATTTTTTCTTTTTCTGTTACGTATTCGTCCTCTACTATATCATTTACCTTTACTTGTACTCCAGATTGATTTTCACGTAAATAATTATATACGACAACATCAACATTCTTCTCTGCTATTAAATTATATAATTTCTGCAAAGAATTGGGCAAAAGCCAGTCATCGGAATCAACATGAATAATATAGTCACCAGTTGCTACTAGTATCCCTGAATTACGGGCACATGATAATTTTTTGTTTTTTTCATGCTCTATAATTATTAATGATTCTTCTTTTCGCTTATACTCTTTTAGAATTGACAAGCTATTATCAGTAGAACAATCATCTACTGCAATTACCTGGATTTCGCCTTTAAATTTTTGTGAATAAATCGAATCTAAACATCTTATCAAATACCTTTCAACATTATATACCGGTATTATAACAGATATAGAATATCGATTTAAGGCTATATTCTTATCCATGTAGGCGGTATTAAATCAACTGTCTGGTCATTTAAATTCTTTTTAGCAAACCATTTTTGGGGAGCTATTACAATTTTATTTTCATTTTTATTTAACCAAGCACCCCACCAACTAAAACTGCTGTTCGCAATAATATTATGCTTACACAAGCTCATCAATTGCATGTCAATGTAACTTTTTTTACCAGAATTCCCCGAAACAAAAATTACTTTAGATTCAATTTTCAGATTTTCCTTTACCCATTCAATATCATCTGAAAAAACAAAAAAAATAGGATTTTCAACTTTACCAAGAATTATATTCATTGCGCCTCTATAATAATCTAGAGAACAAAATCCATGGATATCGTGTACTGAGTTATTTATAAAATCCGTTCTCCTAACATGCAAACTAACAGAATTAGTATTCTTAATATCATTTAAAATAATTTCATTACAAGAAGATAAATTATCCGGAAACGAGAAATCATTTCTAATTATATGTTCTATCGATTGAAAATAGAGAGGACTTTGCCAATAGCCTGATAAAAAACAATTATTTTGAACTTTTTTAATCGCTGAATTATATCTAAAACCATTCTCGATAAAATATTTAGAGGTTTGAATACCCTTACTAAATATTTTAAAAAACAACGTATTAATAATTCTATAAATTAAAGGCTTAACTTTTCTAAGAGAACTCTCACTAATTTCTTCAACCTGGATATTAAAAATATCAAGACAATATGAACGTGTTGTTATATTTTTCTGGTTATTTCTTAATTGAGATTTATCTAATACAACATTTGTTTGATAAAGGTACGCAAGTGATCTAGCACAGGCATATTGAAACATCTGATTACCTAAACCGCCATTAAGCTGTACACAAATCATAGTAAACTATTTTATTTAAGTTCGATTTATAGTAGACATACTGTTCTAAAAACTATTTTTTAAAATTTTGATAGAAAACATGTATCCCTTTTATTTAAAAAATTAGTAAAAGAAACTAGATTTCAAACTAAAGAACTATTAGCGATTTGCAAAAGGAAGTCATTTTTTTTGGGCTTGTATATGATAGCCATAACACAAAATCTCACTTGATTTAGTATCATTTGTGTCTGAAGAACTAATTATGTATCTCAATGCATAAGTAAGCAGCTTAATTAATAGCTGATTTCCTTTAAGATAAGTTTTAATCATTGATGGCAACCTTATCAACTCTTGTGAGATATATTTGAAATAGTTTCCATTTGGAGTAATTTCAAATATATCATACCCTAAGCGTTTGAAATGAAATTCATAAAAATATTTATTAAACCCATCCGCAAAATGATATGGAGCGAAATGTGTTAATGAACAAAACGGAGATGTAATAATCATAACTCCTCCCTTCTTTAAAATTCTATTCATTTCATTTAACGCGGATACTGGATCAGGCACATGTTCAAGAACTTCGGTACACAAAACAACATCAAAACTCTCATCCTGAACTGGTATATCTGTAATATCAGACACTATGTCAATTGTACTCAAATCCCATTTCCCAGTTTGGAAACCAACACCATCACCTTCACCATTATATTGATTGAAATCCTGTGAAACGTATTGCAAGTGTGAACAATATTTTTTATATTGACATTCTCCAGCTCCAACATCGATGATTTTCAACCCATTAGGTAATGAAGTAAGAGTTTTTTTGACCCACATTTGTCGATTTATGAGATTTTCATTGCCATATTGCATAATCTGTGTTTGTATATTTGATAATAAAATTAAGAATTGTAAAAAATAAGTAGAATTGGATAAAGTATACTTAACTAATAGAAAGATTTACATCTTTCTAAATAACTGAAAAAACTGACTTAATTTAACATTAGAAGGTAACATTGTTTTTACATTTTTGAATGTGAAAAATAAGACATAACATAGTAGAAAAGTTAGTAAACAGTAGGCTAATAAAGATTTAAAATAATGCTGTATTAGTAAAGCAAATAATAATACAATTATCATTTTAATTGAAAGTTTAAAAATTGACTTATCATAAGTTATACCATACTTTTTTTTACAAATCAAATACATAAACCCAAAGTGGGAAATATTAACTGCAATAATTCCAAATGCTACACCATTAAGCCCTATTAAATGGTACCCAATTATGGAGGATACTAGCGATACCACACCAGGAATTAATGAATTGTATATAAGAGAAACTGATTTATCCGCTTTAGCTAATGCTACATTACTTATGATGTACGCTAATGCCTGAAAAACAACTGCAATTGTTGTAATCTGAATAAAAGGGGCTATTACAATAAATTCTGTAGTAAAAAGAATAGAGACTAATAAGGGTGCTAACACCTGCATTAAAAATAAAATAGGAAATAAAATTATTAAAACTACACGAGCTTGCTCATTAATAAGAATATGCATCTTTATATTATTATCATTAATAGCTGCAAGCCTTGGATAGAACTCCATAGAAATAGAATAAAATACTAATCCTACATACTGAACAGAAATAGTTAGTCCAGCATTATAAAATCCCAATTGATCCGAAGACCCTTGTTTTAATATATAAATATTAATTATATTAACTATAATATTACCAAACAGTGATCCCAGTAATATTGTTAAACTAAGCCCTATTAGTTCTTTCCCTTTAACAAACAAATTTTTAGAAAGAACAAAATTATTAACTTTAAAATGTATGCGCTTAATATAAAAAAAACCAACTACATATGTAATAACAGACGTGCTAACAATTGCGAGGGCTAGGCCGTCATTTCTCAAAAAATAATAAATAAAAAAAACAACAATTGAAGCTAAAATTGAAGATATTAATGTTGTATATCCAAGTTGCTTGTACATCCCTAAACCCTGAAATATCATTGTATTTCTATTACAAAGCGCAGCAATAAAAAGTATTAGAGCTAAAACTCTAATTTCAAATATTCGATTTTCAGATTTAAATAAAAAATATGAAAAGTCTTCAGCTAAGAAAAATATTAGTAAACCAGCAAATAATGAAGTAATAAATGTAATTATATTTACTACACTAATTATCTTTTGAAGATTAGATATATTGCTAGATTGGTTTTCAATAGCAATATATCTTACTGCACCATTATACAGTCCTAAGCCTAGTACAAAAACAATAGTCGTTAAAAGGTTGTTGAAAAGTGTGAAGTCACCTAGACCAGCTGGTCCAACAAAAATAGATACAAATTTTATTTTTAGTATACTGAAGAATACTTGAAAAACTTGAATTGACCCAAAAAAATATATAGACCTTAGTACTCTTCTTGTATTATCGTTTTGCACTTTCCAGTTTATTTACCTAACAAGCTAATTTCTCGATTCACTACCTTCATAGACCTGTATGTTATATAATACAGTTTTAGTGTGTGAATTAGATAAGACAACCATGAAGTGGTATATCTTTTTAATAAGGTTTTGTATTTTAAACGGAATTTAGTTAAAGTAAGATATTTTCCTTCCAAAGAATATGGCTTTCGTTTAGAACCATAAATTCCGATGGTATATAAAATCTCTGGTATGATATAATACTTGCCTTCTGCAACAATCCTTGCCACCCAAAGGACATCGGCCCAATCAATTTTCTCCAGAAATAAATAATTTATATTTTCTCTTACTCTAAACAGACCATACATAAGATTAGGATGTAAGTCTTGTAATACGCTATCTAGCCTAATAAGAGGAAGATCATTGCAATAGCTAGAAGGAGTGACTTTACTAACAAAAACATTGTTACGATAATCCCATATTTGAAAATGAGATAAAACTATCATACAATCATCATTTTTTTCTAAAACTTCAACGGCTTTTTCCAAAAAAGTCTCATCCCTCACATCATCGGCAGCAGCCCACATAAAATATTTTGAATTGGCTTGTTTCAAAACAAAATTAAAATTTGGTATCATACCAATGTTATGAGACTGCCTTATATACTTGATTCTAGGATCTAGATTTACATAGCTATGACATATCTCTTTTGTCATATCATTTGAAGAATTATCAGAAATAATTATTTGGAAATTTTTAAAAGTTTGTCCTAGCAAAGATTGAATACATTTGTCAATGACTAGTTCTGCATTATATATAGGTATTCCAACAGTTACTAACGGATGTACTTTCATTAAACAATAAAATGATTTAAAATAATTTGAATTTTAATTAATTATAAAATTTGCTCAATGAATAATATTAATAGAAAAAAGATTTTAGTATAAACAAACTTATACTAAATGATATGAGTATAAATAATTTGTCATTTTCTTTATCTCATTTTCATAATTCCTATTCATTATGTAAACATTTTTTCTCTCTTGAACATATTGTAAACATTCATCAGGAGAAATTATCTGCAATCCAGTTACTGGAGCAAACTTTCCGATTTTGTGCGGATTGATATCAACAATGTATTTTGGCTTAATTCCATGCCGAGATAATAACATTGAGAAAATAATACCTTTTGAACCTGCACCCCATACAACATCTATATCTTGATTCAAAAATGATTCAACATTTAAATTAGGTAACGAAATTAAATCGGCATCAGGTTCGTATTCTGGTAAATTTATTTCACTGAGATCTGCTACTATATATATGTATTGGCCATTAAAAACATGCCCAATACTTTTAATATTTTTGAATATTTTTCGAAAATCACTTATTCGAAAATAATTTACATGCTCATAATAAAAATCATACCAAGTATTATTTTTAATAATCCAGTCCAAACAAGGTACTTCTATATATATTGAACCTTTGTAATTATTATTTTCCGCTAAGCTTTTAATAAAATTTACAGGATTTGGGATATGCTCAAGTACATGTCTTAAAATAATACCATGTGCTTCACCGTTATAACATCCTTTTGTATAAAACTGCTTAATTACTAGAGGATTAGTTCCTTCATAAGTAGGATCAAACCCAATAATATCAAACCCACAACCTAAAAGTTTTTCTAAAAAAGTACCTTTACCACATCCAATCTCAACTATCTTATTTTTTCCAATATGCTGTTGGATAATTGATTGAACAACATTCAAATGATCTTTAAAGACATGACTATTGCTTTGCTCATTATCATAATTCACATCATAATCAATTAAGCTTTCATCAAATTGATTATTATAAACTAAACCTGTACCACTATCAAGTATTAATTGAATATCTGAAACTTTACAAGAAGTAGCCTCTTCAAAAGTATTATATGCAGTATTTTGTATTACAGGATAATCTTTTCCAATAAACAGTACCTTATTATTCATTACAAATATTTGTTGCTTTAGTCAATCAATAATAATATTATTAAATAGCCATTGATACAATTCATGAACAGTATCTTCAAACGAATTCGCAGGTTTAAAACCAGTATCGGCCACAAGATTTTCAATAGAAAAATCAGATAATTTTAGGGATATATCATTATAAGGCATCATTCCAAATTGCATAGGTTTTGATGACTTGTACAAATGCCCCATAATTTCTACATATTCCCTCAATCTTCGAGGCTCACCACTTCCAATCCAATACTCAGCACCCGGCTTTCCATGTTCTGCTATAAGTTTATATGCGTTAGCGCAGTCAGTTACTGAAATTACATCAAAAATTTGCTCCCCAGTTGAAAAAATCAGATCCTCTCCTTTAACTAACTTTTCGAGAGTAACCTGCAAAAAGGAATCCTTGTCATCATTCGGACCCATTACATGAGAGTTGGTTGCGATTATCAAAGGAATCCCGTATTTGTATGATAATAGCTTTAATAAATCTCTTGAGGTTTTCTTGGCAACAGAGTATACAACATGTCTGTTATACTCGGTATTAGTTTTATAATTAAGATCTAAATATTTTTCCGTAAAGGCTTCTTCCATCGTACCAACATGAATAAACCTTTCGCACTTTAACTTTGAAGCTGCTTCCAGTGCATTAGCTGACCAAATAACATTACTCATTTGCGCCTCAACATTTAAATCTGAGAGCCTATTTACCCCCCCCCATGCAAAATTAAAGAATGTACAATCGCTACCTACATTCCATTTTATTTCATTGACCTTCTCAGGAAGCATACACATATCCGACATATCAATTTGCATGTAGGTAAGATGTTTATTTTCTGAGAGTCTTTTACTATCAATATTACTCCATGGCTTTCTCCCAAGAGCCAAGACATCTATGCCGTTCTTCAATAATATTCTCACCAATTGAGAGCCTATAAAACCTGTAGCTCCTGTAACAATTGCTTTATTCATGATTTAATATTTTCTTGATCAATCTCTCAAATGAGTTATTAAAATTAAGCCCTGTATCATTCTGCAAATCTTGTGTATCAAAGAATTTACTATTAAATGAATTTGCTGCATCCAAGGAGTCAACCTCTTTATTAATATGACTCTGAAATAACCTGAAATAATCATTTAATCGTTTGGGTGACCCAGATCCAATAAAATAGTCTGCTTTATTTTTCCCATATAACCCTAAAGCGTAGTAGGCCTTAGCAGCATCTTCGATATCAATAATATCGAATAAAGATTGATTGTTAGCCGGTATAAATTCTGCAGCCTCCTTAATATGCCTCAAATTTGTATTAACAAAACCATTACCAGATAAACTTTTATCTACCAAAACAGATACCCTTGTATGTACATAGTCTATCTTATTAAGATATGCCAAAAGTTTACACATATTTCTCGCCGACAATTTTGAAATAGCATATAGATCATGCGAAGAATGATAGCTTGTATTCTTCCAATCATGAAGTAAATATTCTTCTACATAACTTTCCTCTATTGATCCAGCATTGATAAACTTTACACATCCTATTTCTTTTGCGACTACTACTGAATTAGCCACAAAAGTTACGTTTTTTGTCTGTTCTTCAACTGTTCCATCAGTGAGCCTGTTGAAACCAGACCATGCAAAATTGTAAAAAACACAATTTTCACTTGTTTGCCAATCAATATCTTTTAGGATTCGAGGGAGCAATGATATATTTCTAACATCTAACTCACAATAAGTTGTCTGTTCAATCACTTTACGAATCTCTGAATTTAATTCTGATTTTTTTTTTCTTCCGATAGCAAGAACTTCTATGTTATTTTTAAGAAGTTCTTGTACTACATATCTTCCTATATATCCGGTTGCTCCAGCAACAATGGCTTTTTTCATACTAAATATTTATAACAATTATAACACTATTGCTTTGTAATCATTCCAGGGCTCTGCGTCAGCATCTTTATCAGAAATGACAGTTGGTTGGAATGGCCATTCAATAGAATGAAATGGATCATTCCATTTTAAAGTTGACTCTGATGATGGATTATAGGGTGCAGAAACTAAGTATAAAATTTCTGTATCAGGCTTAAGAGTAATGAAGCCATGGGCAAAGCCTCTAGGGACGTACATCATAGTTCTATTTTGAGCATTTAACTCTGCTGCAAACCATTTTCCATATGATTCTGAATCTTTTCGTACGTCTACTACTACATCCCAGATTGCTCCTTGTATACAGCGAACTAGCTTTACCTCTGCATACGGTGGTTGTTGAAGATGCAACCCTCGTAAAGTTCCTACTTCTTTACTAAGAGAATTATTAATTTGAGCCCAGTTTGTATTAAGGCCTTTTTCAGCAAATTCTTTTTCGCAAAAAAATCTTGAAAAGAATCCACGAGAATCTTCCCGTAATTCCAAATCAATAAGATAATTACCTTTAATAGGGGTTTCTGTGAACTTCATAAATTTTAATAAATAAAATGGTTAATTATTAATGTCCTCTTTATCACAAGCATAAAAGCTTAATGCTATGGTTGCTGACAAAACGAGATAAAATTTAAATCCAGTACAAATCTTTGTTCAAACGTCCATCCTTACTATGATCTGATAATACTTTTAATCGGATAAGATTTGAATTTCGAAAATTGATATCATTAAATCCTATTGAGTCTAGCCCACTTACAAGATTTCTTACTGCTGACTCAAGTGTTTCCTTTGGCTGATGATTAGGCGCCAACGAGGCATATTTATCAAAGCAAACACGATATGACCTTTTATCTGGCGCTGCATTCATATTTATCGAAATCTCTATGTCTCCTAATATGTTTTTTACCCCTTCAGCCAATTCCTTAACTTGAAAATTCCAGGAATTAGCTCCAGTATTTACGACTAAAAAGGAACCTCCAGTGCTATATGGTCTTTCACAAGCCCATTCAATGGCTCGAGCCATATCGTTTACATGTATCAAAGGTCTCCAGGGGCTTCCATCACTTAAAATAGTTATCGTTTTAGCGGCGATAGCACTAGCAACAAAGTCATTTAATACTAGATCAAGTCTAATCCGGGGACTAAAGCCGCAAGCAGTAGCAAATCGAAGACAGGTTATTTTAAAATCTTCTGAAGCGATTTCTTTTAATTTTTCTTCTGCAGCAATCTTAGATTGTGCATAAGCAGTCAAGGGATTTAGTTCTGAATCTTCAGTTTTAGCGCCATCCCCACCAGCTCCATAGACGCTACAACTAGATGCAAATACAAAATTTTTTACCCCACAAGCCTTGGCATCTCTTGCTGCTTGAACAACCGCTTCTGTATTGATCTCATGGGTAACTTTTTCGTACTCTTTCCCCATAGGATCATTACTAATCGCTGCCAATTGAACAACTGTATCTACACCATTATAAAGACTCTGTGTTGCAATGTTTCTTACATCGCCGAAAATTTGTTTATCAAGCACTCTTTCTGGAAAAATTCTTGAATCAACTAAACACCCTGCAAAATAAGCTGAGTCGAAGCCAATAATTTCAGCATCGGTCCAAACTTGTCGTAAATGTTTTGCAACAACAGGACCTATGTAACCAAGATTTCCATTAATAAGTATTCTCATAAAAGAAGCATTTTGTGAATTAGGTATATAAGTTATTTCTATTGAAATCGATCTGTAGAGTAGTTTTTTCTGTAAAGAAAAAAAATCAGATATAGAGTATCGTTATGATAATTTTCTTAACCAAAATAGATAGAGTCAATACTTTATGATAAATACTATCATCAACTTCTAAGGATAATAGTATACTTTGGATTTTAATTGTATCAAATTCAATAAAGTGTGATATAGTATTATACGTTTTCTATTCTTTTTAGAAGCTAAAACTAATTATTTGTCTTAACGTAAATAAAAAACTATCAGCGAAAAGTTGAAAAGGTAAATCCTAAATCAAATTGAACCCAATTTTCTTCTTCGTGAACAACTAATCATTTTCGGGGATTACTTTTGAATAACTAGCAGAATCTAAGTTTCATTAATTAAAACTACTTTACCATTTTTTCCAAGGAGCTTTACCTGAATTCCACAAGTCTTCTAATTGATTTTTTTCCCTTAAAGTATCCATCGGCTGCCAAAAACCATCATGTTTAAATGCCATTAACTCACCCTTGCTAACTAGTTGTATCAAAGGCTCAGACTCCCAGCTTACTGAATCACCGTCTATTAATTCTATAACCTTGGGATCAAGCACAAAAAAGCCACCATTAATCCAACTACCATCGCCCTCTGGCTTTTCTTGAAATTGTTCTATTCTATTACTCAGTCCTATTTTTAATGCTCCATAACGACCAGGGGGGCGCGTGGCTGTCAATGTTGCCAACTTTCCATTTTTTTTATGGAAATTTATTAGATCGGTAATATCAATATCCCCTACACCATCACCATATGTAAAACAAAAAGATTCTTCGTCTTTTATATATTCTTTTACTCTTCTTAGTCTCCCTCCAGTCATGGTTGTTTCTCCAGTATCCACTAAAGTAACCGTCCAAGGCTCTGCATTATTATTGTGTACATTCATTGTATTTCCTTTCATATTGAATGTCACATCAGACATGTGAAGGAAGTAGTTAGCAAAATATTCTTTTATAACATACCCTTTATAACCACAACAAATCACAAAATCATTAATCCCATGTGCTGAGTACAGCTTCATAATGTGCCATAGAATTGGTCTACCCCCAATCTCAACCATTGGCTTTGGCTTCAAATGTGTTTCTTCAGAGAGTCTGGTACCAAGTCCACCAGCTAAAATAACAGCTTTCATAGCGCTTAAATTAAAGGAATATTATAGTTTATAAATTATTGAAACCACTAGCTTTCCATCTTGTTAATATTATCTTTGTACCAGTCAAATGTAATTTTTAGCCCATCGGGAAGAAAAAATAGAGGTTGATATCCTAAATAAGTTTTCGCCTTATTTATATTAGCAATTGAGTGACGAACATCACCAATACGTTCTTTTTTATATTCAACATTGATCTTAATTCCAGTCATTTTAGTTAATAGTTGCACAACTTCATTTAGTGTTGTTCTTTGCCCACATGCAATATTAAATACTTCATGTTTCTTAAGAACTTGCTTATTTCCCTCTTCATCCACCAGCATAGCCTTGATATTAGCCTGAACTGCATTTTCCACAAATGTAAAATCTCGACTGGTCGATCCATCCCCATTAATTAAGATTTTTGTGCTATCAATAAAATTTTTACAAAAAATTGGGATAACTGCTGAGTAGGGATTATTAGGGTTTTGATTAGGTCCAAATACATTAAAATATCTCAATCCTATTGTATGAAAGCCATACACTTTGCTAAATACGTCAGCATATAACTCATTAACAAGCTTTGTAACTGCATAAGGAGATAAAGTATTACCTTCCTTTCCTTCAACTTTAGGTAATTCTACGCTATCTCCATAAGTACTACTTGATGCTGCATAAACCATTTTTTTTAATGTTTTTGAGTCCTTCGCTGCCATTAACACATTCAAGAATCCAGTTATATTAACTTCATTGGTCGTTTTAGGATCATTAATACTTCGGGGAACAGATCCTAATGCTGCCTGATGTGAAATAAAATCAACTCCATTTACAGCCTTATAGCATGTTTCGATGTTTCGAATATCGCCTTCAACGAATTCAAAATTGTTATGCCCAAAGAATTTTTTAATATTACTTCGGTAACCGTTAGATAAATTATCTAATACTCTTACATGGCCTGCAGAATTTTTTAATAGGTATTCGACTAAGTTTGAGCCAATAAAACCAGCTCCTCCGGTAACCAAAAAACTATAATTCTTTAACTCTATAAAATGATATTGGGTATTGTACATTTGTGTATTATATACTTTTTGCTAAAGTCTTATATCGACTAAATCTCTGTTTAAAACACCCTTAACATCGAATAATACTTGTTTATCAGATTTTTTAAACTGTAAATTTTGAAAATCTTTGTGGGAAACGGCGAGAATAATTGCGGAATAATCATTAAAATCAGGCATTTCGTTTCCAAATAATAAATTTATTCCATATTCTTTCTCTACGGCCTTATTATCAACCCATGGGTCAAAGATATCAATATGGAGTTCATAACTCCTTAATTCATTATAGATATCAATTACTTTAGTATTTCTAAAATCAGGGCAATCTTCTTTGAATGAAAAACCTAGAATCAAAACTTTTGATTCAATAATCTTGATATCTTTCTTAATCATCCGTTTTACTAATTCAGTAGCAACATACTTTCCCATAGAATCATTTAGCCTACGACCAGCAAGAATAATTTCAGGATGATATCCCATCTCCTGTGCCTTCTGTGCTAAATAATAAGGATCAACGCCAATACAATGTCCACCAACCAAGCCTGGTTGAAATTTCAAAAAATTCCATTTAGTAGCTGCAGCGTCTAATACATCGGCTGTATCAATTTCAATTAAATTAAAAATTTTGCTTAATTCATTAATGAATGCAATATTTATGTCTCGTTGTGCATTTTCAATCACTTTTGCTGCTTCCGCTACTTTAATACTTGGCGCTTTATGAGTACCTGCCTCTATAACTGATTTATATAAATTGTCAACAAGTGTGGCTATTTCTGGAGTTGATCCGCTAGTAACTTTAATGATTTTAGTAACTGTATGTTGTTTGTCACCAGGATTGATTCTCTCCGGTGAATACCCACAAAAAAAGTCAACATTAAATTTAAGCTTCGAATTTTTCTCTAAAAACGGTACCATTTCATCTTCGGTTACACCCGGATAAACTGTGCTTTCATAAATGACTATATCTCCTTTTTTTAGAACCATTGCTATCATTTCACTTGCCTTAATCATAGGCATCAGATCAGGACGATTATATCTGTCTGTAGGTGTTGGCACTGTAACTATGTAAATGTTGGCATTTTTGATATCAGCAATGTTGGAGCTTACATATAGACCCGCCTTTAATTGATTCACCTCACTTTTATTAATCAATACTTTTGATAATTCTTCATTGCTAATCTCTAAGGTCTTATCTTGACCTTTAGCAAGTTGTTTAACTCTAGCATTATCAATATCAAATCCAATTACAGGATATTTATTTGAAAAAGCTACAGCAAGAGGTAACCCAACATATCCTAAACCTATTATAGCAAGCCTTTTATCTTTCAATTCAATCAACTTCATTAGATCTTCACAACTTTAAAATTTAAAATATAATTTTACTGTATAGTATTACTAAATATTACTTAATATGTGAATATACTAGCACTTAGACTAATACATACAACACCAACTAAAATCATTTCTATAGAAAGTTACCCTCGTTTATTCTTTTTTGAAAAATGAACCATCCACTTGTCAAAATAGAAGTGATGATAAAACTAATTAAAGATATTATAACTCTCTTTCGACCTTCCTTTTCCAAAGGTAAAATCGGCTCACTAATAACATTAACCAAAGGTGTTTCTTTTAATAAGGTTAATTTAGCCAAAGCTAAATTTTTAACTAGTTCAGTTAAAATTGCTGTATTTGCCTGAACATCAATTTGCCTTTTTGCAGAAGGAGTTCTCTTAATATTCAGAGCTGGATTTAAATTATATGTTTCATCATTTGCACTAGCAACACCTGTGATAGCATTATTTAGTTCGCTCCGGATTGAATCAACTTGCCTTTCTAATATCTCAACATTTTTACTAGCTCTTAAGCTCTTTGTTAATATATAGTAGTCAGAAACCTCTTGAATTAATAATGAAACAAAATTCTTAGCAAATATTTCATCTTCAAATTTGAATTGGACTTTTATGAAAATACTTTTCTTATCAGTTTGGGAAACTGATAAATTTTTTTTCAAAATCCTATTATGTAGGATGCCTAACACACTATCTTGTTGTAAGGAAAAAGAATTACGAGATTCATTAGTTTTGTATACTATCTTTTTCTTGAGGCCTTCATCCCACGAATCTTCTATACCAGTAATCCTTAAATACTCACTAGCAAACGTCTTAGAAGTATCATTATTATATGCCCGTAATAAAGCTTTCTCAATTAGTTTGCGAGTTTTTATCAATTCAATAATATTATTACCACTGAAAATCCCAGAGGATGAGCTACCAAAATCAAGCCCAAGAGAACTAGCAATTCCAAGTGCACTTCCCAGAGCCCCTCCACTTGCACCCTGTGTTTCTTCCAAAGCGAAAGTTACACCAGCTACATATTGTACCTTATTAAAAAAGTTAGCATAAAGAAATCCCAACATAGCTACAAAAAAAGAAATTAATAAGATTTGTAAAACCTTAGTTTTAAGGAGGTGAATTATATCTTTTATATCGATCAAGAAATCGCGTAAAGAGTATTCATCTTGAGAAGAATGATTATTATATTCTCGATTGTCTTCCATTACAAATGAAATTAATTTTATATTAACAAGTTAAACAATTGATTAATCTGAATTCTAACTTATGCTTCGTCTCATTGATTTGAAAAACTAGAAATAAGGAATGTATCTAGGATATACTTTAATACAAATAATTGAAAAAATATTATAGATAATAATAATTTCAACACTAGTATATTATCTAGTTATAGCAGCAATTGCTAAAGCCACACTAGCCAAGGCACTAGTAATTCCTACTAATTCGCCTGTTGAAAGCACTTTTCGCTCTGGTCTCTGCGGAATGACAATTTCACAACCGGGCTTAACAGTTGGGTGGAATTTAAAAAATAAAAAACGTTTAGTAGCAGAAGCTTTCCCATTAGCATATATAATGTATCCATTTTTCTTCCACGAGTCTGCACTATACCCGCCAGCATTATTAATATAATCTTTGAACTTATTATGAACATTGTATGGTACTTGAGTTTGTAATAAAACTGCTCCACTAATCTTTATTTGCCCATCAAATTTTGGGATAACTAACTCATCATTTACACGTAAGGCTAAATCTTCAATTGAGCCGGGCTTTTTCATAATCAAAGGTAGATCAATAGGTATCTTAACAAAGACTTTCTTAACACTCTCCTCTAATTCACGTAGGGTAATGGTATCTTTACTGTTAAT
The DNA here is from genome assembly GCA_964474925.1 of uncultured Akkermansia sp. GTDB lineage: Bacteria > Bacteroidota > Bacteroidia > B-17B0 > Aurantibacillaceae > Aurantibacillus. Next base: position 29,221 of record CAYYUS010000001.1, read on the forward strand.
ATTTTTTTGAATTTCTTTAGCGTCTTCTTTTTTCTTCTTTTCTTCTTCTGTAAGATAACGTTTGATATATGCGCCTTCTGGAAATGCATCAGGTGTATAACCACCAGATCTTTTCAACAAATCACTCACACGCTCTGACCTATTACTCAGAGCATAAGGACCAGGATATTGTACCTGACCTGAAACGACCACTGTTTCAGGCAAGGTGTAACCCGCTTTTCTTCGCACAGTAATTACATCATACGGCATAATATCGATCGCTGCAGCTCCTAAACTTAAATCTCCATCAATCTCTGTATTAATTATAGAACTTGCTCTATTATCAGTAAGTGCAATACTATCTCTTTTAATCAATCGTGCAATTTCAATACTCTTATACGCCGCATCAGTAAATCCCCCGGCTTGTAGTATGATATCACGTAAAGTAAGACTCTCTACAAAATCATATTCCCCTGGCATTCTGATCTCACCCTGAATAGTTACTTTAAAAGAATCGCGTAAATCCAATACAGAACTAACTAAAATCTCATCTTCACGTTTTAGTGGTAAATTGTGGACGACATCACCAGATAATGCTTTACGCACGTCAAAAGATAATATAGATCTTTTTAAATCATCCTGTAAACGCAATATTTGGGCCCTTCCGGTGTAAGCATCTTCTTTTAAACCATCCGCTTTTCTGATCAAATCTGCCACTGTTAAGCCTTTGGTTAACTCATAAACATCAGGTCTGAACACAGCCCCGTTGATCTTAACTCTATTTTGAAAACGATTCAAAATTTTTGATACTACGAAAACATCGCCCGACTCCGGTTGATATTGTTGATACTCCGACGCAGGTACATCTTTTACCTTTCTTTCCCGATCACTGTTTTGAAAAGCTTTTACAATGGCTGTATAAGCGGTATCAGTAAACCCTGATGCAAATTCCAGTACATTTTGGAAACGATCCCCAGGTAACACTTCAAAAATACCCGGTCTTTTAACCTGTCCCTGTAATTCCACTCGCTTCTTGTATGCAGGGATACGAATCACATCATTGTCCTTTAATCCGATATTATCTGATTGATCCCCCTTTAATAGCATTCGATAGAGATCAATCTTGCGCTCTACCTTATTGTTTCGTACCAACTCTATTTCTCTAAAGCTACCGAACTCTGTAGGACCGCCAGCCACATACAAAGCATTAAAAACGGTAGATAATGAAGATAAAGTATAATTACCGGGGCGATTAGCGCCGATCACAGTTACCTTAATACTTCTGATTTTATTGAGTGTAACAGATAGTTTAGCACCTCCGTTTTTCAAGTAAGGGTACACACTATTTCCCATTACTGTTTTCAGTTTCTGAGTAGCCGCTTCAATAGATAACCCAGCCACTCTGATCTGGCCTACATTGGGTACATTAATATTTCCTTCATCAGACACCAATAACTCCCCTGTATATTCCTGAACTCCATACACAGTCACCAACAATTCATCATCAGGTCCTAATACATAGTTCAAAGGAGTGGCCAGTTTCAGATTAGGTTCGAAATTTGGCGCTACTGAAGTATACAATTCTGAACCAAAGATCAGAGGGTTGATCAATGGCTTTGGCTTTT
>CAYYUS010000002.1:0-30216 GCA_964474925.1 uncultured Akkermansia sp.
AACAATGGCCTTTCCGTTGTTACACATTTCAATTTCGCGAAGCGCTTCAGCGATCACCGCTTTTCCGCCCATGTTATTTTTTTTCATAACAGAAATGAACCGCTCGTAGATACTGATCGCTTTATCAAATTCATAATTTAAGTGATAAGCGTCCCCTAAAAATTTAATTGCAAGAATTGGTGCTTTTCTTTCTTTGTAAGACCCTCCTTTGTAATTAGAAGTAATTGAAGAGGCTGCTTTGCTAAAGTAATAAATGCATTCGTCTTTTTTTCTTCTCGAGCTTTTATAACATACGCCTAATTTAAAAGCAAGATTCATGTTGGTAGTGTCTTTGTTATAAAGCTTTTGAAATATTGGAATGGCTCCTGCAAATCCATGTTTGGAATACGACATAGATTCGTCTGTATTGTCAATATAATACTTCGAATATATTTTTTCGGCGTCGTTAAAATCGTTTTCGAAGGTATCGGATATTTTTTGTGAACTAATGGTTGTTATATTAAATGCGCAAAGCGCTATCAAATACGCGAATCGTTTTAGGGATGTTTTCATAGTAATTAAAGTAATTTTTGTAAAGGTGTGAAAGAGAACAGACAGGATTGTTACATAATAAAAGGGAATCTTTATAAAATTATTATGCTCTTAAGCTTTGAGCGAATGGTGTAAAACAGAAAAGGCCGCCCAATTAAGGACGGCCTTTTAAATAACTAGGGAATATTATTTATGTGGAATTAGGTCTATGATAACCGAACGATTATAAAAACGCTCTTCGGGGAATTTGTTCTCAAACTGAGACAATTTCTCATCTTCACCAAATCCATAAACTTCAAATTTAACATCTGTTCTTCCGGCAGCGGCTAAGCTTTTTTGAAGTATTGATTTTACTTCATTTGCTCTTGCCATGGAGATCTTCACGTTATTATCAGCCTCGCCAATAACATCAGTATAACCGTGAATGATCACTGTTCCTTTCTTAGGGATCTTAGGCGTAACAATTTCGGTAAGATATTTATCATATGTTGAAGACACTTCTGTTTCGTTGTAATCAAACAAAACACTGTATCTCATTCCTTGTTCTCTTTTTGAAGGAGTCCACTGAACCATATGAACCGTTTTTTCTTCTCTGATCTCTTTATTCTCAGCAGTAATTCCTATCATGGTTACTTTATAAGTTCCTTCTGGTCTTGCGCCCATAATTGTTTTGCCAGGCAATGTCATATGATCTTCGGTATATGGTCCAAAATTTTGAACAACACCTTTATCATCTTTAATATCAACCGACCAAGAAGTGAAAGCTTCTTTACCACCGTTTACATTAAACGAAACATAACTATCAAGCGGAGCTTCCTGAACGTCGCTTATTTCTACAGGCATCAAAGGAGCGTTACCACTTTGAAATTGCATTAATAAAGTAGGCGAAGCGGTTTCAATAGTTACCCTTCTGTTTCCTTCTGCTAACAGATCAAGTTCTTTAGTGCCACCTTTTACTTCTGATGGAACTAAAGGTTTATCTCTTCCTTCAGTTTTTATTCTAGAACCGTCAATTCCAAAAACATCAACTAAGTATTTTTTAACTGATTCGGCCATCACTTTTCCTTCCGGAGCATTGTCATCAGCCGATCCAACCAATGTAATTGTTGTGGTTGGTTTTTTGATCATGCGATCACCCAATATATTCAACACATTATAATAGGCCACCATCTGACGTTTTGAACGACCTGATAATTTTTTCGGTGCAAATACTTCTAATTGAGATTCACCAAATTTACTTACTTCATCTTTTTTAAGTAACACATAACGATCAGGGATCTCTGTTGAATTTTTATCAAAGAAAACATAATTACGAATTGGGAATGTTTCTCTAACTCTTCTTTCTTTTGGAACATTAGCAGGAGCTTTTACAGTAAATACAACAAACTTTTCTGTTGGAATTATTGGAACAACCGCAACATCTTCGTCAACCCTAGGAGCAACAGGAGAATTACTTTTTCCGTGTCCGAATTTAAAAACAATGCCACCTCTTAATGTAGTAATGTTCCATGTTTCAATACTTCTTGGCTCTTGACCAAAATAAGGTTGAAATGAAACAAAAGGCGATACCACAAATTGATTTTGACGATCTTTTGAAGTTACAGGAATATCATACCCTGCTCCAACTTGCATAGAGATCAGCATACTTTTCATGTCGCTAAAATCGCCTTTGATATCAGGATTTTGTGGCTGTTCAACAGACTCAGGATTTTTAACCAATCTATAATTAAATGATTTCTCTTGTAAGAACGCAAAGCGTGGGCCCGCATATAAGTAAAATCCTTTTTTAAACGGTGCAAAACGTAAGCTTGGCTCAACACTAATGTAGCTAAGCTTTGTTGAAAGTTGATTAGGGCAATTACAAGGAGAAATAACATCTTTGAATTCTCCTTTGCGACTATCATAAGCACCTTCTAACATCACTCCGAATTTTGAGTTCGCCGGATGAAATTCAATGTGCGGCCCTACAAAAAGTCCAACTCCTTTTCCGTCATGAAAGGGAACAGGAATAGTTAAGTCCTCATTTAATTTTTGAGTTGAACCTTGGTAGAAATTAAAATTTGCGCCGGCAGCAGCACCAAACCACCATGATGGTTGTGTGTACGCAGGAGTTATTGAAGTTGTAGTTGCCGTTGCGGGCGTTGTTGTTTGCGACAGTAAATTTGATCCAACACCTGCCAGCAAAAATGTTAAGGCTAATGTTTTAGTAAATGTTGGAGTATAAAGGGGCGCTATTTGCGCACCCTTTTTAAAATTGTTTTTCGTTTTCATATAATTATGGTTTATTGATAATGTTTGAACTTGTCATTACTACAGATCCGTTTCTACAAAGCATTCTTCCAACTGCCGTAGCACCTGAATTCATTGTAATGGATGTGAGCGCTAAAATATTTCCTTTAAAAGATGTGAAATCACCAATGGTAGCCGAACTTCCTGTCTGCCAGAAAATATTTTTAGCTTGAGCACCACCTGCAAGGATCACATTTCCACCAGCTCCACCAACCGTGGTAAAGCCCGATGCAACTTGAAAGATCCAAACAGCATTTACATCACCTTGCGCATCAAGCGTAAGATCGCCGTTTTGAATTAAAAGAGAAGACATTGTTTTATAAATTCCGGGGGCAAGTGTTTGTCCGCCCAAGTCACCCGCTACTGTAGCCGGTGCCGGTGAAGTTGCGCCTTCAGCAAAAAGATACGCTGCGGTTAGATCAAGTTTAGCTTGAATTAACATAGCTGCTGTTCCAACCGGAATAAGATCATCTGAAGCATAGATAGCTCCGTTTACAATTACTGCAGGCGGAAACCCTGTTACAGATGAACGAACACCGGGACTGATACCAACATCTAAATTATTTATTACACTAAAGCCTGCGTTATTACTAACACCAACTCCGGCAATAATTCCAAAACGCGCAACTGTTCCAAGAGTAACAGTTACCGGACCTAATGGAGGATTAGTTGTAAAGCTCCAAACTTTGTCGCTTGACATTGGCGTGCCTGCTAAATTTTTAGCGCCAGTTGTTATGGTAGCATTATAAACTGTACCAGATAAAAGAGGACTTGAAGGCGTAAACGTTGCCGTAGTTCCGCTATAAGCTACTACTCCCGAAACATTAGTTGATCCCTGTTTTAATTTGAAAGTTGCACTATTAATAGTAAGCGCATCCATTGCCATATTAAATGTGGCAGTAACTATGCTACTCAACGAAACGTTGGTTGCATTATTTAAAGGACTTGTTGCAATTACCGACGGAGTAGGTCCCGCCGAAACAGTTTGTGTAGTAAACACCCACGTGTAATTATTAGCTAATGATGTTCCTGCTAAATTTTTCGCACCTGTTTTTATAGTTGCAGTGTAAGTTGTATTAGGCGTTAATGATGCTGTAGGAATAAAAGAGCCCGTTGTTCCTAAATAAGAAACCGTACCGGCTATTATATTTGTTCCTTCTTTTAACTCAAAATTTGTAGTATTAATAGTTAAAGCATCCATTGCTGTACTAAAAGTTGCCGTTACAGTTTTATTCAAAACAACAGCCGTTGCGTTATTTATTGGATCTGTTGAAATTACTGTTGGAGCTATAAGCGTTCCGGTAGTAAATGACCAAGTGTAATTGCTTGCTAAAGGAGTTCCCGCAAGATTCTTAACTCCTGTTGTAAGAGTAGCGGAATAAACGGTGTTTGATGTAAACGCGCTTGTTGGCGAAAATGATGCAGTAGTTCCGCTGTAGGTAATTGTACCTGCAATTGAAGTAGCACCTTGTTTCATTAAAAAATTGGTCGCGTTAATAGTTAGCGGATCCATTGCCATATTAAAATCAGCTGTAACAATTTTGTTTAACACAACGCCGGTAGCGGTATTAGTGGGGTCGGTTGCGATCACCATTGGCGAAATGCTTGTGCCCGTACTAAACGACCAAACATAATTGGCTTGTAATACATTTCCTAATTTGTCTTTTACAGTTGCATAAACCGTACCAACATACGTTGTATTATTAGTTAAGCTACTTGTAGGAATAAAACTCATGGTTGGAGTTGTTCCATCATAAACTACAGTACCGGCAACTTTAGCTGCACCTTGTAAATTGAAGGAGGCCTGAGTAAATGATTTGGGATCCATAAGCTCATTAAAGGTTATTGTAATAACTTTATTAAGCGCAACGCCTGTAGCAGAGTTTGCCGGATCAGTTGCAATAACTATAGGGCATTTGCCTTCTATAGCAACGTACTTATCTTTTTTACAACCACCCGTAAATGCAGCAAGTATAAACCCGGCAATGGTGGTGGTTAAAAATATTCTTCGTTTTAATTGTTTCATTTTGTTTAGTATTAGTAATTAATTTTCTTTTATTATTATGCACAAAGATGAGCAAGCAAAGCCGCGCGATTGTTACAGCAAGCATTAAAAAGGTTGTATTATTCACGGATGAACGAAAATGAAAACCCCCATTCGCGAACGAATAGGGGTTTATTTAAAGCAAGAGGCCTGACCTTAAACAGACGAAAGAAAGTTTAGAAACGTTAGTGCAATAAATCACGTATTGCTATTTCTGAAATTGGGCAAAACAATTAACCACTGTTTTGCAAAATACAACTTACTTGTTCTTGCTTTTAATGGGAACCTTTACAAATCCCCAAGAGGTGATAAGAAAAGGCAAGGCTAAAATTACAATGGCAACTAATGAGGCAAATAAATAAGTGTACATGATCTTTGATTTTATATGTCTTATGATGTGAATAAAGGCATGATTAATAAATAACTTAGATACAAAGGTGCGGAAGTTAAAGACCAGATGCGTTACAACACTTTGACTGTATATTACACATATCGCACTTGTGAGTAGAATGTGCTCTCAAAACAGGAGTACAATCGCATTCCTATGTATAGATGCTTGTTGGTTAAGGATATGAGTTTGTGAAGCAATGCTCGAAGACGACGACCATTGGTTTATATTAGGTTCGCCAAGATAAAATGCGTACTTTACTATGGTGAGCGCTACAATCAATCCTTAAAGATCTTCTGCAAAAAAATGAAACTATATATAAAATACATGGTAAGCCTCCGCTGTAAAATGATGGTGAAAGAAGAGTTGAAAAAACTAGGACTTCACTTTGTGGTGGTAGACCTGGGAGTAGTAGAGATCTTAGAGGACATCACTCCTCAACAGCAGGAGCAACTAAAAGCAAGTTTGCTAAGATCAGGTTTGGAATTATTGGATGATAAAAAAAGCATACTTATTGAGAAGATAAAAAGCGTGATCGTTGAAATGATCCATTACTCCGACGAAGTTCCAAAAACAAATTACTCAGATTATCTCAGCAAAAAACTGGATTACGACTATACCTATTTATCGAATATTTTTATGGAAGTAAAAGGAACCACGATCCAACAATTCATTATAGTGCATAAGATCGAAAAAGTAAAGGAACTCATTCTTTACGATGAATTAAATCTAAGCCAGATCGCCAACAAACTTCATTACAGTAGCGCAGCCCATTTATCGAATCAGTTCAAGAAAATAACCGGGCTTTCGCCCTCGGTTTTTAAACAACTTAAGAATAAGCGCAAAAGCAATCTGGAAAACATGTGATTTGTGTAAGTTTTAGGAAAGCATGTATAAGCGTTTTGATCCATACATCATTAGCTTTATAGGGTAAATTTATAAACCTTATAAAAAAATCATGTCAATCGTCTCAACAAAAAAAACAGGCATTTGGATGGATCATTCCAATGCGAATTTAATGGAATTCAACACAGGAAGAATGGATACAGTTATCATTCATTCAGAATTCGATCACAATTCAAAAGAGGCAAGCCTCAAGAAAAACGAAAACCTAATGCACAACAAAGAGCAACACGTGCAAAGTAAATTTTATAAGGAAATTGGCGAGGCCATTAAGGGATACGGAAGCGTTTTGTTATTTGGACCAACTTCTGCCAAGAGCGAGTTATTCAATCTTTATAACAAAGACCCGCATTTTGCCCATATAAAATTTGATGTGAAGCCGGCCGATAAAATGACTGAATATCAGCAGTACACTTTTGTGAGAGAACATTTTGGTAATCGTTAATGCGCACCTCTCGATGGTGTTTAGATATTTATCGCAATAGATAACCGAACGGCCCAAAACCAACACACATCTGTTGATGATAGGCCGAACTAAGTTATCATTCCTTATGGTTTATTGGATCTGACAATTCACCGAGTAATTGCCAAAAAGATCGCTGTCTGATTTTGTATTCTCATTGCAACGAGTCTCAGCTCTGTTTCTTGTATCTTTATAAGTATACGTTGAGTAATCTTTCGTGTAAGTTCCACTACCGCTGGTATATGTTTTCGAACATTTACATACGTAATCTTTTTTACATGATGTCATAAAAGAGCCCAACACGAGTAACCCCCCTGCTAATAAAATTGTTTTTTTCATTTTCTTTTAGTTTTAATTTATGCTACAAAGGTGATAACATTTGTACCGCATAGTATTGTATACCTATTTCAATAAATTACACCGTTCACGTATTTGGCAAATAATAACAATAGAGCCTCTTTTCAAGAAAATCAGTGAATTATGTAAGGCTTTGGCTTGAATGTATAAACTTATGGACATAAAGATGCTGAACTTCACTAAATAGTACATTTTGAAGTTATTTATAAAATACATGGTTAGTAACCGCTGCAAAGCAGCGGTGAAGGAAGAGCTGAAAAAGTTTGGATTACACTTTGTTGTGGTTGACCTTGGAGAGGTAGAGATCATGGAAGAGCTTGATGCTGATCAAAGGCAAGAACTAAAAACCTCCCTATTGAATTGCGGCCTTGAATTAATGGATGATAAAAAAGCCATACTCATTGAACGCATCATAAATGTGATCACGCAAATGATCCACCATTCGGACGAAGCGCTGAAAATGAATTATTCAGACTATATAAGCGAGAAGCTCGATTATGATTACACGCATCTTTCTAATTTGTTTTCTGAAGTAAAAGGAATAACGATTCAGCAGTTCATCATTATTAATAAGATCGAAAAAGTAAAAGAGTTGTTGTTATACGACGAGCTTAATCTCACTGAAATTTCATATAAGCTACATTATAGTAGCGTAGCACATTTATCAAATCAATTTAAAAAGATAACAGGCCTATCTCCTTCACAATTTAAACAGCTGAAGGATAAAAAGCGAAGTCCAATTGAAGATATTGGTAATTCGGAAGAAGAGAAGAAAACAGAAGGAACTAAAAATGGATAGCAAGCACAAATCGGAAGAGTTAGCGAACGCTAACAAAGAGCTTGCTTTTCAAAATGACGAGAAGGAAAAGCGCGCAGCAGAGTTAGAGATCGCTAACAAGGAGCTTGCTTTTCAAAACGACGAGAAGGAAAAGCGTGCGGCAGAGTTAGAGATCGCCAACAAGGAGCTTGCTTTTCAAAATGACGAGAAGGAAAAGCGCGCAGCCGAATTGATCATCGCCAACAAGGAGCTTGCTTTTCAAAACGATGAAAAGGAAAAGCGCGCTGCGGAATTGATCATTGCTAACAAAGAACTTGTTTTCCAAAGCAAAGAAAAAGAAAAACGTGCAGACGAACTGGTAATTGCTAATAAGGAACTTGTTTTTCAAAATATAGAAAAGGAAAAGCGCGCAGCGGAGCTTGTTATTGCCAATTATGCACGCGGACTTATTGAAGCAAGTCGCGATCCTTTATTTACCATTAGTCCCGCCGGAAAGATCACAGATCTAAACAAGGCTACAGAAAGAGTTACGGGTGAGTCGCGCGAAAAATTAATAGGCAGCGATTTTTTTAATTATTTTACCGAACCCGATAAAGCTCGCGAAGGCTATCAACAGGTTTTTGAAAAAGGTTTTGTAGCCGATTATCCTCTAACAATAATCGACGATGAACTTACCGAAGTGTTATTCAACGGATCGGTTTATAAAGATGCTTTAGGAAATGTAGTTGGTGCAGTTGTTGTGGCGCGAGACATTACAGAACAAAAGCGTGTTGAAAAGGAATTAATAGAAGCAAAGGTGTTTGCAGAGTTAGCAACAGCTATTGCAGAAGAAGCGAAAAGTAAAGCCGAAAGCGCTACACGAATTGCGGAAGATGCGGTTAAAGCAAAACAACAGTTTCTTTCTAATATGAGTCACGAGATCAGAACACCGATGAACGCGATCATAGGATTTACAAAAGTGGTACTTAAAACAACATTAACTGCTAAACAAAAAGAATATCTAACCGCCATTAAAATAAGCGGCGATGCGTTAATTGTACTTATTAATGATATACTCGACCTGGCAAAAGTAGATGCCGGCAAAATGACGTTTGAACAAACACCATTTCAAATGGCACTATCTTTATCCGCCATGCTTCATTTGTTTGAAACTAAGATCCAGGAAAAGAATTTACTTTTAGTGAAAGAGTATGATCCTAAAATTCCCAAGGTCCTTATTGGAGATCCAATTCGTTTGCATCAGATCATACTAAATTTAGTGAGTAATGCTGTAAAGTTCACTACCAAAGGAACGATCACGGTAAAGGCAATTTTAATAAACGAAGATAATGACACGGCAACGATCGAATTCTCAGTTATAGATACCGGCATTGGAATATCGGAGAGTAAAATAGAACATATTTTTGAGAATTTTCAGCAAGCTACGAGTGGCACTTCCAGATTGTACGGAGGCACCGGATTAGGACTTGCTATTGTAAAGCAATTAGTGGAACCTCAAGGTGGAACAATTACCGTAACAAGTAAAATAGATGAGGGCTCAAACTTTAGCTTTATTTTAAGTTTTAAGAAAACTAGCGCAGAAGCCGAATTAGAAACACCATTATTGGAACGCGACCCTGAAATAAAGAATATAAAAGTATTGGTAGTTGAAGATATAGCACTTAATCAATTACTCATGAAAACACTGTTAGATGATTTTGGTTTTGAACGCGACATAGCTCCAAACGGAAGGATAGCCATAGAGAAATTGAAAGCGAAAGCATACGATATTATTTTAATGGATCTGCAAATGCCGGAAATGAATGGCTTTGATGCCACCGAATATATTAGAAAGCAAATGAATTCTAAAATACCCATTATAGCTTTAACTGCCGATGTTACTACGGTTGATCTGGCAAAATGCAAAGCGGTGGGGATGAATGACTATATCGCTAAACCCGTTGATGAAAGAGTATTGTATAGCAAAATAATAAATTTAGTAAAGAAACCGACATTAATTAAAGAACATAATATGAGTACGAGCACAGAAAACAAAAAAGAAAAATGCACTAACCTTGACAATTTGAACAGACTTACAAAATCGGACCCAAAGCTAATAATGGAAATGATCTCGCTTTATTTAGAGCAAACTCCTTCATTAGTAAATTCGATGAAAAAAAGTTTTCAAGAAAAAGACCATAAGACCTTGCATAAAGCAGCGCATACCATGATCCCTTCATTTTCTATAATGGGAATAAGCGTGGATTATGAGAACATGGCAAAAAAAGTTCAAGAATTTGCCGTTGGCAATCAGCAATTAGAAGGCATAGAAACATTAGTAATAGAACTTGAACGTATTTGTGGTAAGGCATGTGATGAATTGCAAGAAGAATTTAATAATCTCAAAAATGCGCGACCATGAAAACCGAGAAAAAACCTAAGCTGTTTTTGGTAGATGACGACAAAGTATTTTTAAAGGCGCTGGAGATCGAATTTTCTCTAGGAAAGGACTTTGAAATAAAAACATATGCAACGGGCGAATTGTGCATTGAAGAGCTCTCAGAGAAGCCTGATATAATAATACTGGATTATCATCTCGACGATATTGAAAGAGATGCAATGAATGGAATACAAACCTTAGACAAAATAAAAGAGTTAAACAGCGACATTTCGGTTATTATGTTGTCTTCTCAAGATAAGATCGACATAGCCGTTAATTGCATGCACCACAAGGCACTCGATTATGTAGTAAAAAGCGAAACTTCCTTTGTTCGTCTTCAAAAGATCATCTCCGATCTTTTTCACAGCAAAAAAATTGAAAAGCAATTGAGTTGGTATATTGATAGGATGTAACGCCTTTAGCCTTTTTAAGCAATTGATACGTGAATAGTGTAACTTATTTCTGTTTGATGTAACATCTAAACAGTAAAGAATGGTCAATTTTGATCAATGGAATACATTGATCAATATCATCAATTAACAGCAGCATTTATTGCACGGGTCTTCTTGGCCTGCCTCTTTTTCTTTCAAGGATATGATGCGGTTTTTAGGATAAAGATCAAAAACGTTGTTCAAACTTACCAAAACACATTTGCAAACAGCGGCATCCCAAGATCTGCAACTATTTTTGGTGCATGGTTTACTTCCTGTTCGGCGCTGGTTGGCGGGGTCTTTCTGGCCCTAGGACTTTTTAATTATTTTACCTTATCAATTTTGGGAATTAATTTAATATTCACGGCCATAGGCTTTGGCATTAATACACCTATGTGGGATACGCGCTTTGTTCTTCCAAGATTACTGCTGATCGTATTTCTTTTAATTGTTCCGCATGAATGGCACGCGTGGTCGCTTGATGCTTTATTATTTTAAAACAATGCTATGCGATCAACAAACGAATTGAACTCACGGATATTGAAAAGCACCCTGAGCATCAACCAAACATATCCCGAATTATGGAAACTCCTAGAGGAAACTAAAAGTGAGACCTCTAATAACAAACTTGAGGAGATAACAAAAAAAGATCTACAAGAGTATCTTGATCTTATAAATGAAGTATTCATCACCTATAGGTCTGCACATCTCAACTCTATGTGATCTTTTCGAGCAAGTAACGATCCAGTTATGTAACAATGAAGGTTTGTAGTACACCAAACGTAAAGAATGTAACTTATTAAGCATCCGCTGTAACACATTCGCTCTTTAAGTTGCCCACCTTTGTGATGTAGAAATTAAATACCTAAATAAAAATAAAATGAAAAATCTAACTGAATTAAAAGGAAACTGGAACGAAACCAAAGGAATACTAAAACAAAAATTTGCTGTACTAACAGATAATGATCTATTGTTGATCGAAGGAAAACAAGATGAAATGTTAGGAAGAATTCAAGTGAAGCTTGGAAAAACAAAAGAAGAAGTTCAAAAACTTATTTCTGAATTATAGTCACATCACTAAACAATTAAACTAAATAAAATCAAAGAACATGAAAAAATCAATTTTAACACTAGCAACATTTATTACGGCAGTTGTGTTCACAAGCTGTACGAGCTCTGAACAAAAAGTAGAAGACGCAAAGGTAGAGGCTATTGAGGCGGCAGCAAATTTAAATAGTGCTAACGAAGAATATATGGCTGATATGGAAAGTTATCGTATTGCAACCGCAGAAAAGATCGAAGCAAACAATAAAAGCATTGCCGATTTCAAAAAGAGAATTGAGAACGAAAAGAAAGAAGCAAAAGCAGATTATAATAAGAGAATAGAAGAGTTAGAAAAAAAGAACAGCGACATTAAAAAGAAAATGGATGATTACAAAGCTGATGGAAAATCGAATTGGGAATCGTTTAAGGCAGAATTTAGTCGCGACATGGACGAACTTGGAAACGCTATTAGCTCTTTTGGAGAAAACAACAAGAAATAAATTAATCATAAACACTAAAAAATATAAAAATGAAAAAAATATTATTAATGATAGCCGCAGTAGCCTTAGCCGGTAATGCAATGAATGCACAAAATGAAACAGATCGTCGCGATAAATTATCTTTCGGACTAAAACTAGGAGCAAACTATTCTAACGTATACGATTCGGAAGGCGAAGAATTTCAAGCCGATCCAAAGTTAGGTTTTGTAGGTGGAGCCTTTTTAGCAATTCCAATTGGTAAATACATTGGAGTTCAACCCGAGATCTTATTGTCTCAAAAAGGATTTGAGGCTACGGGTCGTTTACTAGGGACTACCTATAAATTTACACGCACAACTACGTATATTGATGTTCCATTATTATTTGCTTTTAAACCAAGTGAGTTTATTACTCTATTAGCAGGACCTCAGTATTCTTATTTAATGAATCAAAAGGATGTGTTTTCTAATACTTCAACATCTTACTTGCAAGAAACAGAATTTAAGAACGACAATCTTCGTAAGAATACCTTGTGTTTTTTAGGCGGAGCAGATCTTACACTTAAACATATTGTTATTGGAGCAAGAGCAGGTTGGGATCTTCAAAACAATAATGGTGATGGAAGTTCTTCTACACCTCGTTACAAAAACGCTTGGTATCAGGCAACAGTTGGTTATAGATTTTAATTATTAGAAACAAAAGAAAAATGAAAAAACTAATTACATACACAACACTTTGCTTGATAGCTATATTATTAATGCCTTCTTGCAAGTCAAAAATGGGAATCACAAAACGTCATTATCAAAAAGGATATTATGTTTCGCATTCCAAAGCAAAAAATAGAACGCCTAATGAAAGAACTCAACCAAAACACATAGAGGCCGACAAAGTAGCTTCCATAAATGTTTTGAATGTGAAAGCCAAAGAGATCGCTTTAAAAGATGAGGTAAAGATCCAGCCAAGTGAAAGTATTATGGCAAGTGCGTTTCCAAAAAAAGAGCAGAACACTTACTCAGAAAATAAAGCAAGCTATAAAAGCATAAGTATCGATCAACCTTCGAAGGAGTTGAAGAAAGCGATATCAAAAATTGGTCACGGTGATCACGAAGGACATGGACATAGTTTATTCTGGATCATTATTCTAATATTATTGATCTTATGGATTTTGGGATTTTTATCCGCGAGCTTTGGAAGTTTGATACACCTACTTCTTATCATTGCTCTCATATTATTCATCTTATGGTTACTTAGAGTCGTTTAATCACAATCAAAAATAGAAACAAATGAAAAAATTTATCACCTTATGTGTTTTGATAGCATTAGCAACTAATGTATCGGCACAAGAAACAACAACATCCACTAATCCAAAACCTTTCGGCGGAGAAAAATATGGTAAAACGCTCAATTTAGCAGCAGGCATTGGTTATTACGGATACATAGGCCGCTCAACTCCAGTATTACATTTAGATTTTGAATTTGATGTTGCAAAGAACTTAACGCTTGCACCATTCATTACATATTACTCATATCAAAATTACTATTATTGGGGAAATCCGAAATATGCATATCGCGATTATTCGTATCGCACAACCGTAATACCGGTTGGCGTTAAAGGAACTTACTACTTTGATCAGTTACTTGGTGCTGGACCTCGTTGGGATTTTTATTTAGCAGGTTCTATTGGAGTTGCTATTCGTAAAACAACCTGGGAAAGTGGTTATTATGGAGAATATGTGGCGCGCAATAGTACCACAGGTCTTTATCTAGACGGCCACATTGGAGCTGAATACCATTTGAACAAAAGACTGGGTTTATTCCTTGATCTTTCAAGTGGCATCTCAACATTTGGTTTAGGAATACATCTTTAAAACGCGTGAATGAAATTTACAACAAAACTAAAAAATCGTCTAAAAAAGATCACAAGCATTCCGCCTAATGCAAAACCGGATTCGGATGCAGATAAAAGCGGTACTGATAAAGATTCAGATAAAACGCAGGTGCCTGATCCAAAAAAGGACGAAGAGAAATTTGATAAACCAAAAAGAGAAACGGACCCTGACAGAACGGATATAGATATTCAGAAAGCAAGGAATGAAACCGTAAAAGGATCTCCAGAAGTTCCGATCAAAATAACCATAAAACAAAAACTATGAAAACTCAAGGACTCAATTTATTTATCGTAGACGATAATAAATTAACATTAATAGGTCTCAAAAATTATTTACAACAGCGTTTTGGCGACGGAATTAATATTTTCACTTTTCTTACAGGCGCAAGCGCTCTGGAAAAAATGGATAAAGACACCGGAATTGTTATTCTTGATTATCATCTAGAGAACGAAAACGGAAATGAAGTTTTGAAGTCTATTAAAGAAAAAAATCCAGACACCGAGGTGATCATGTTTACCTCTAATGAAGAAATTGCTGTTGCAGTTGAATCATTTAGAAAAGGCGCAAACGATTTTGTTATTAAAGGAGATAAGGCATGGAAGAGAATTGCTTCAAGCGTTAATAATATCATAACCTACCCATACCGAATAATGGTGAAGGAATTTGGGGTCCATAAATTTTTGGCCGCATTTTTACTCACGTTTGCAGCACTGGGCGGAGTGGTAGTATTTGTTTTGCAATTTATGGACTGGAATTAATATTAATCAATAAAAAATAAAAATCATGGGAAATCTACTTTACATTATCGCAGTTATTTTGATCATCGGTTGGGCAGTTGGCTTTATTGGCTTTCATGCCGGCGGAATTATTCACGTTTTACTTGTGATAGCACTCATTGCAGTTATTTTGCGTGTGATCAGAGGCAAAGACCCAATTTAAACTTAAAATAAAAACAAATATGGAAAACTCAAACAGTTCAGTAAAATTAGTAGGCGCATTGGTATTAGGCGCGGCAGTTGGTGCAGCATTAGGAATTCTTTTTGCGCCCGATAAAGGTAGCGAAACACGAAAAAAGATCGCCGGAAAAACAAATGAATTTACCGATTCTTTGCAAGAAAAATTTAAAACGTTTTTAGAAGACGCTAAAAAGGAATTTGAGAGCGCTAAAGATAAAGCAACGCTTTTAGCAGAAAATAATCAGCCCAGAAAATAATACAGCACAATGGAAGACAATAACACACCACTTGTAGAAGTTCTTTTTGAAAGAACCGAATCGTATGTAAAAATAAGCGCTGAGGTTTTTAAATTAAAGATCATAAATAAGATCTCGGACGTAGTGTCCGACCTTACGGCAAGTTTTGTTGTTATTGTTTTCGCTACACTGTTCTTTTTGATCTTCAATATTGGCGTTTCTTTATGGATGGGAGAACTATTTGGAAAAATGTATCTTGGTTTTTTTGCGGTGGCAGCATTTTATATGTTAACCGGAATTATTCTTTACATATTTCGTCGTAGCTGGATAAAAATACCATTGAGAAATGCCATCATTACAAAATCTTTAAACTAATCTGTTATGCAAACATCCGATCCATTTGTTTTATTAAATCAACTTATAGTTATAAAAGAAGCGGAACAGCTGCAGCAAGGAAAAGCACTTAAAGCGCATTTTCGTGAAACGTATGAAAGTTTAAAACCGATCAATATTCTTAAAAGCACATTTAAAAAGGCAGCGACATCTCCGAGTTTAAAATCGGAACTCGCAAACACTGCAATTGGAATGACAACAGGCTTTCTTGCAAAAAAACTATTTGGGGGCGATTCAAATAACCCGATCAAAAAATTAGTTGGAAGCCTGATAGGATCTTTTATTGGATCTAAGGCAGAAGACAATGCTGAAGGCATCAAATCTCTGGGAAGTTTTCTGGTTAACAAAGCAATAGGCGGCGATTCAAAATAATGGAGAGACAACTCAAGATACCATTTTATGCAAAGGCCGCACTTATTTCTATTGCTTTATTTGCATTTGTGTATACAATGTATTTGGGTCAGCAGATCATTATTCCTATAGTGTTTGGGATCATCATTGCTATTTTACTAAATCCATTGGTGAATTATTTAATGGGTAAGGGAATTAATAAAGTAGTTTCTATTACAATTGCCGTTGTGCTTGCATTAGCTTTAGTATTAGGAATTCTTTACGTTGTTTCGCAGCAGATCACAATGTTTAGCGAGACATGGCCGCAACTAAAAGCAAAATTTACTACCTCTAGCAACGAATTTGTACATTGGGTCTCAACAAAGTTTAATATTAGAGTTTCAAAGATCAATGCATGGACAAAGGAAACACAAACCGAAGCGATAGATGATTTTGAATTGGGACAAAGACTCACAGAGGCAGGCAGCATGTTGGTAACCGCAATGTTATTGCCGGCGTATTTATTCATGATCTTGTATTATAAACCACTTCTGCTAAATTTTATACGACGACTTTTTCAAAAGGAGCATCGTTTAGTAGTAGAAGAGGTATTGTACAAAACAAAAAAGATCATTCAAACGTATTTAGTTGGACTTTTCTTTGAAATGGTTATCGTTGCTACACTTAATTCTATCGGACTATTATTACTAGGGATCGATTACGCAATTATCCTAGGAATAACAGGCGCTCTGCTTAATCTCATACCGTATATTGGCGGAGTAGTAGCAATAATTTTACCAGCCATCATTGCATTTGTAACAAAAGAATCTGCATATTATCCATTTTTGGTGGTCGCTCTTTATGCATTCGTTCAACTAGTAGACAATAATTATGTTATACCAAAGATAGTTGCTTCACGCGTAAAAATAAATGCACTTATCTCCGTGATCGTACTTCTTATTGGAGGAGCACTTTGGGGAGTTGCCGGAATGTTCCTTTCTATTCCTTTGACTGCCATTTTAAAAGTTATTTTTGATCACATTGAACCATTAAAGCCCTGGGGTTTTTTGTTGGGCAATATAGTTCCTACGAGTCGTAGATCGCCGTTAAAACAAAACGTCACAAAGATCAAGTAAAATGTTAGCGATCGTTTTCGATCACTAATCTATGTACCGAGCGAACATTATTAATGTCTACCGCTTGGATAATATAAATTCCTTCATCCGCATCAAGCAAATGGTATTTTCCGCCGGAGAGATGAGCACATTTTATTTCTTTTCCTAAAACATCAAACGCCGTGATGGCCTTTATCTCTGATGGGTTATTTATAGTAAAAACACCATTACTCGGATTTGGATAAACAAAGTTATTTGCAATTGCATTTGTAATTTGAGATAACCCTGTGCCAACTGTACTTGTGCCACAACTTCCTAAAACCAAATATTTACTTTTTACAGTTCCAACCGATAAACCATAAATAGGATTATTTACAATATCGGCGCCAAAGGTTGTTAGATTCGTAAAATTCCCTGCTGCGGTCATTTGTCTTGCAGGGCAGCCATCATTATCCCAGCTCCAAGCAAGCCATCCTAATTTTTTTTGCGTGATGATCTTTAACCAAGGTTTGTAATTTAAAGTATACTGACACATGGTTACATCATCTTGCAAATTGGCAACTTCTCCAAAAACAAACGGAATATTTTTTGTGAGCGCATAATTTATTTTGGCAAGTGCTTGGGCAGAATCGTTACCCGCATAACTATACCAATACGCATGGGCACTAAATATTAAATTGTTTGCAGGGTCGGCGGCCAATAAAACCTGACCAACATTTGCCAACAGATCCAAATTTGTTCCGCACTCTGAGCCATCGATCATTATAGGAACTGTAATGCTATTGCTCCTTATGGCATTTACAATTGTACTATATGTATTTGAAAAAGTAGTTTGAGCAGTGGTTGGATTACTAGCCCACGAAACAAATAGGGCTTCGTTAGCAATATTTAAAATAATGCTGTGCTTATATTTATTGATGAGTGTTTTTACAGCGGGCTGAATAAAGAAATTGCTGAGCGTTACTAACGCCGTTGCATTATTAACACAAGTAAGGTCGTGCAACTCTACAATTGGGATCATTTTATTTTGAACACATTTTGAAAGGGCGCTATCTAAATTCACCAAATTATTATACGTTGCTTGTGGGGTTGGACCATCAGGCGTCATAACATACCAAGGCAATCGCACACAATTTGCTCCCGACAAGGCAACTTGATTAATTCGTAATTGCGCTGGCGACCAACCCCAATTGTAAGGTGCATAATTAACGCCTTTTAAAATAAGCGTATCGTTACACGGACCTAAAATATATCTTCCGCTCACGTGAATTGTAGTTACAGTTTGCGAAAAACATGAATTATAAATTAAAAGAAATGCAAGAACTAGAGGACCAAATAAAAACTTTTTCATAGGTTAACCGGTTTGAGAGAATAAATATACACTTTTTTGCGAGAAAAGAAAGGACCCATCCATTCAGCCGCTCTCATAAGGGATTGTTAAAAGGGGCTACCCGCCGTCCAAATCTAAATACTGAACTTAATCAATTTATATTCTACTAACCAACAATTTTTTTACATTTGCTTCATGAAGAAACTTAAAGCTACAACATCAGCGGTATTAAACTGCATTATTTGCTTTTTCATTTTAAATAGTATAAGTGCACAAGTACCAAAAATTAAATGGTGGTACAATACATATGATTTTTCGGCAGGCCAATCTGCCGCTAAAGATATTGATGGCGATGGCAAATTGGAAGTTGTTTTTGGTTGTTATCGTAATGATAGTTCCGTTTATGCTTTAAACGGAGAGAACGGAACTTTGCTTTGGCGTTACAACACCAGCGCAGTCGGAAGTCATGGTTGCAATGATGTGGCACCAATTATTTATGATGTTGACAACAATGGCACACAAGAAGTAATTGTACCGGGCTCATGTACTCCAAAAACATTTTGTATAAATGGCGCAACAGGAACGTCTACTTGGATAATTAATACTAAAGGGAGCGATTCGCCACCAACTATTGCCGATATTGATAATGACAATAAGCCGGAAGTTATTCATGGCGAGTTTACAGGATATGTTATAGCAATTAATGCAGAGAACGGAACACAAGCCTGGGAGATATTAGTAGATCCAAATTCTTGGATACAAACTGCACCAACCATTGTTGATCTTGATAATAACGGTCAGCTTGATTTTGTAGTAGCAACATGGAATTTTAATTATTTAGATAGTATTTTTGCTTACAGAGGTGATAACCAAGCGAGGCTTTGGGCTTATCCGGTTCACGCGCACATTTATCACGGTAGTGCTGTGGGCGATCTGGATGGCGACAACAAACCTGAAATTTTAATTGGTGCTTATAACGATACTTTATATTGCATTAACGGAGAGAATGGAACAACAAGTTGGAAGTATAAAGGCCCGGGATATATTGGCGGACCAGTAACGTTAGCAGACGTTGATAACGACGGAAGCTGCGATGTGGTTTTTGTTGGCGGTTCAAAAGTTACCGTACTTTCGAGCACAGGGGCTTTTAAGTGGGACTATTTAATACCAAATGCAGGCCAAGCATTTAGAGGCGTTGCTATTGCAGATATAAATAATGATGCTTTCCCGGATGTGATCTTTGGTTCAAGTAAAGGTGTACTATATACTCTGAATGGAAATAACGGCAGCTTAATTTGGAATTTAGATCTAAGAGCGCATTATGGTGATCCTTTGTTTGAATTAAATCACGCGCCATTAGTAGCAGACTTTGATAACGATGATACGCTTGATGTTTTTATTGTTGGAGGTTATGGTATTTATTCGGCAACAAACATGACGGGTAATTTTGGAAGAGCCTACATGGTGTCGGCAGGTAAAGGAAATGGACCGGATTGGTTAATGTTTCAAAGAGATATTAGAAGACAATCTAATTTTTGCGCGAGTATTACAACAGATATAAATGAAGAAACTGTTTTAACGGAAGATAATTTTACAATTTATCCGAACCCGGCCAATTCAAAAATTAGTATTGATCTTAAAAACAAAAAGAGCAAAGAACTCGACATCAACATTTATAATTCGAGCGGCAAGTTGATCTATAAAGTAAAGAACCCCACTTCTGAAACCGTAAGCATAAACACTTATGAATGGCCGGCGGGAATTTATATGTCGGTTATTAAAGACGAAAACGGAATTATTGATCAAAAGAAATTTGTGATCGTTGATTGAGTGTTTGAATCAATTTTTTAAAAGCTCGCGCTAAGACTGTAGTTGTTTCACAAACCCCTCCGGACTCACCGCATCTTTCACATCGTAATTCCCGATCTTAGTTCTTCTTAACGAAGTTAAATGTGCACCGCTATTTAATGCTAAACCAAAGTCGCGCGCTATACTACGAATGTAAGTTCCTTTACCACACACAATGCGAAATGAAACAATGGGCATTTGAATATCTGTGATTTCAAATTCAAAAACCTCAATTTGTCTTGATTTTAATTCGATCTCATCTCCGGCCCTCGCATGTTCGTATGCGCGCTTGCCATTTATTTGTACTGCGCTAAAAAGTGGAGGAACTTGCTCTTGTTTACCAAGAAATGTTTCGGCGGTTTCTAAAATTAGCTCTTTGGTAATATGCTCGGTTGGAAATGTTTTGTCAACTTCTTTTTCAAGATCATAACACGGCGTTGTGGCACCAATAAAAAAAGTACCGGTATACTCTTTTGTAAGCCCCATAAAACTTTCGATCTCCTTTGTTTTTTTCCCGGTGCAAATAATTAGCAAGCCTGTTGCCAATGGATCTAAAGTTCCGGCATGACCAATTTTTGGTTTTACCTTATTTCCTTCGTGAATAAATGAGGGATGATTTTTGATGCCGTGTTTTAATTTATTCACAGCCTGAAAACTACTCCAGCCAAGTGGTTTGTCGATAAGTAAAACCTCGCCGGTATAAAAATTATAAGCCAATTTTAAAAAACCGCTTTGGCCACTTGTTTGGTTGCTTCAGAAGCGCCCATCGTATAAAAATGCAGGCAAGGCACGTTGGCTTTCACCAATTCCTTTGATTGCTCAATACACCACTTTATTCCAACCTCTTTAATTTGTTTATCGTCTTTACATTTTTCAAGCTCTTGGTAAAACGGTTGAGGAATATCAATATGAAATATTTTTGGCAGCGCTATGATCTGCTTTTTACTTGATAATATTTTTAATCCCGGAATGATAGGAACATTAATGCCGTTCTTTTTGCAAAGCTCAACAA
This sequence comes from uncultured Akkermansia sp., assembly GCA_964474925.1. Lineage (GTDB taxonomy): Bacteria > Bacteroidota > Bacteroidia > B-17B0 > Aurantibacillaceae > Aurantibacillus. The sequence continues at coordinate 21,236 of CAYYUS010000002.1, forward strand.
AATCAAAATATTTTTTATTATCAAAGAACATTTGCGTTACAATATATTCAGCGCCCGCATCAACTTTGGCCTTCAAATAATTTAAGTCGCTGGTTAAGTTCGGAGCTTCAAAATGTTTTTCGGGATAGCCGGCAATACCCATACAAAAATTTGTTGGCGCCGCGTCTTTCATGTCATCATCCAAATACAAGCCTTTGTTCATAGCGGCAACTTGTTTTACAAGGTCAAGCGCGTAAGGATGCCCGCCTGGTTCAGGAACAAATGCCGGTTCTGTTTTTATACTATCACCGCGCAAAGCCAATACATTATCAACGCCTAAAAATTGAAGATCAATTAAAGCATTTTCTGTTTCTTCTTTTGTAAATCCTCCGCAAATAATATGAGGAACCGCTTCTACATCATATTTGTTCATGATGGCAGCGCAAATTCCTACAGTGCCCGGACGTTTACGAATACTTACTTTTTCTAAATAACCACCATCGCGTTTTTTGTAAATATATTCTTCACGATGATAGGTAACATCTACAAACGCGGGTTTGAATTCCATTAATGGATCAATGCTGTCGTAAATACTCTGAATGCTTTTTCCTTTTAATGGAGGAAGAATTTCAATAGAGAATAATGTTTTCTTGCTTTCTTTTAACTTCTGCGTAAGTTTCATAAATTTTTTTATCGGTTAACCGATTGGATTTCTTTTATTTCGGGAACGGCGCGCTTAATGGTTTCTTCAATTCCTGCTTTCATGGTCATGTGACTCATATTACAAGTTTTGCAAGCGCCCGTAAGTTCTAATTTTAATATTTGATCGCTGGTAATTTCAACAATAGCAACATTGCCTCCGTCTGCCTCCAAATAGGGCCTTATCGTATCCAAGGCCTCTTCAACTTTTTGATGTAATGCGTCCATTTTTTATAATCTAATCAAAGATACGATTTCTTCTCTACTATTAAGGTTTAAGCTTCAACTAATTCAGCGTTCTTAATTGCTATTTGTTGCGCTACGTTTTGCGCTAATTCAACAAAGCCTAAAGATTGTGCAGAATTTTTATCCATCACACTTGGCTTTCCTTCATCCGACGCTTCGCGGATGCTTTGCACTAAAGGAATTTGTGCCAATAGAGGAATTTGTAATTCTTCGGCTAAATTCTTTACCCCGTCTTTTCCAAAAATAAAATATTTATTGTTTGGTAACTCTTCAGGAGTGAACCATGACATGTTCTCTACCAACCCTAAAACAGGAACTTTAATTCCATCTAATTGAAACAAAGCAATTCCTTTTCGCGCATCAGATATGGCCACTTTTTGTGGCGTACATACAACAATTGCGCCGGTGAGTTTAACTTGTGTACACAAACTAATTTGTATATCACCTGTGCCCGGAGGAAGATCAACAATTAAATAATCTAATTCTCCCCAAGCGGTATCATAAAATAATTGTGCTAATGCTTTTGAAGCCATTGGTCCGCGCAAAGCCACCGCTTGATTGGGGCCCGCCATAAATCCGATCGAATTTATTTTCACGCCGTAACTTTCAACGGGCTTCATTTTTTTAACGCCATTAAATTCTCCAGGACCCGGCGCATCATTTTCAACACCAAACATAATGTGTTGTGATGGTCCGTAAATATCCGCGTCAACAATTCCAACTTTTGCACCTTGACGAGCTAATCCTAATGCTAAGTTTGCAGCAACCGTACTTTTTCCAACACCACCTTTACCACTAGCAACCGCGATAATGTTCTTCACATCACGCAAAGTGGTTTCGTCTTTTTCTTTTTTGGAAGTAACATTCGCTGTCATGTTTATTTTCACATTCGCCGTTTTATCAACGTAATGTAAAATAGCATTCATGCAAGCGTTGTGTATCATGTCTTTCATCGGACATGCCGGTGTAGTTAGAACAACAGTGAACGAAATATTTTTTCCGTTCACAACAACATCCTTCACCATATTCAATGTTACAAGATCTTTTTTAAGATCCGGATCATCTACATAACGCAATGCGTCGATAACCTTATCTACTGTAATTTCCATAGGGATACAAAGATACGGACAAAAAAGGTGTGCTTAAAAAATATAAAGGAATTTATTTGGTTGTATTGGTAGGCGCTCCTTGCTGTGTTGGAGTAACCGCAGGAACAACTTGTCCACCGGCAACCGGAGTTGCGGCTTGGTCCATAGATGTTTTAATAGTATTGGCGATAGAATCTTGAAAAACTTTAGCGCGCGCATACATGGCCTCTCTGTTTTCGGCCGCAGGCTTACCGCCAAAATAAACAGCTAGAACAGCAATTAAAATAAGAGTACCTACACTCAGACTTAAGATGATTTTTTTCATGATACCGATTTTAGGGCCAAACAAAAGTAAGTAAAAAACAGAAAAGCCCCAAGCATAATGCTATGGGGCTTTTAAGCTAACTAACAGTACACAAATTCTTAGTGAGCTGGAGCTTCAGCAGTTGTTGCAGTTGTTGCAGCAGCAGAGTCAACTGGAGCAGCTTCAGTAGCAGCAGCTTCGATAGCAGCAGTTGCAGCAGCAGCAGCAGAATCTAAAGCGCGTTTTGCATCAGCTTCTAATTTAGCTTTTTCTTCAGCAGAAGGACCGCAAGATACCATTGTAGCAACTAAAGCTACAGCGATGAATGATAATACTTTTTTCATTTTTAAGTGTTTTAAATTGTTAATGATTTAAACATTAATATCAGAAACAGGGGTAGGTAACCCTAAAAAGGAAAAGAAATAAAAAATAATATGCAACTAATTGATAATCAATGTAATAAATTTAAACGAAGATAGAAATTATAGAAAAAGAAGGCCCTTAACGTTTCATGCAATGTGGTAAAACCTTGGAATTTTACATCAAAAAATCTCAAAAGCACTGATACACAAGCAAATTGCGACCTTGAGGTAAAGTATGATACAAAAATTTGGGTTACCTTTAACTATTCTAAGTATTAAAATCAAAGGCGCTAATGTTAAAACCAAAAGTGAATTTTACCGACAACGATTTTGTTGAAGGGTTAAAGGTTGGCGACGACCTGGTTTTAAAAGCGCTTTATAAAAAGTACTATAACCTCGTTCTTAAACTTGTTGTAAGTAATAATGGTTCTTCTGAAGCCGCGCAAGATGTATATCAAGAAACGATCATCATCTTGTACGAAAAATGTCAGGATCCGGAATTCAAACTAAGTTGCCAACTACAAACGTATGTTTACTCAGTAGCGCGCAATTTGTGGTTGAAGCATTTAAAGAAACATGGTAAAACAGGTGAATTAAAAGAATATCACCAGGATGTTTTTGAAGATGCAAGTTCGGATACCAAAACGCATTTGAAAAAAGAAGAAAGCATTGATAAGGTTTATAAAAGTTTGGATGAACTTGGCGAACCCTGCGCATCACTGATAAAAGATTTCTACATAAAGAAAATGAATATGGAAGAGATCTCAGAGAAATTTGGATACACCAACGCAGATAATGCCAAGAACCAAAAGTATAAATGCTTACAACGATTGAAGAGATTATATTTTGACAATTTTACAATAGTAGATTAAAGATAATGAGAACTGTAGACCTGTTTGATAATTACCTGGAAGGAAAACTCAACGCGCAAGAATTAGCAGCGTTTGAATTACGTGCGAGCAGTGATCCTGTTTTTCAAAAAGCATTCGAAGAACACAAAACGCTTGTTGGAATTTTAAATGCGAGCAACGAACGCCAAGTTCTTAAAAATAAATTAAAGCACATTCACTCGGTAGAGTTTGGAAAAGAAGCAAAGATCATTTCTATCAACAAACCCGAGAAACTCACAAAGCGTATTGGTAAAACATTTATGGTGGCTGCAAGTGCTGCCGTAATTGCTGTAATTTCTACAATTGCATTATTAAGTACCGGTGGTTATTTATTAGAGAAGCAAGACATTAAGATCACCGACCTTGGTTTAGAAGTGGCAGGATTAAAATCTTCACAGAACGCTATCGTAAGAAAATTAAATTCAAAAGAGGACAAACCATTTGCCGCTGCAAATTTAGAAGGATCGGCATTTGCACTTAATAATAGCGGTTATGTAATTACAAGTTGGCACATGGTAAATGGTGCTGACAGTATTTTTATACAAAACAGTACTACTGAACGTGCACTAACAAAAATTATTTTTAATGATCCCGCTTTAGACATTGCTGTTTTAAAAATAGAGAATGAAGAAGTAAGCAAAGCTTGGCAAGTACCGTTTACATTTAATGCAAAGTCGGCTGAGGTTGGCGAAGAAGTTTATACATTAGGTTATCCGCGCCAGGATGTAGTTTATGGCGAAGGCTCTTTAAGTTCTTTAAGCGGATATTCTAACGATACAGCAATGTACCAAGTATCTATTCCGGTTAACCCGGGAAATAGTGGAGGACCTGTTTTAGATTCGCAAGGAAATATTATTGGTGTAATTCGTGGAAAGATAACTACTGCTGAAGGAACAGGATTTGCGGTTAAATCAACTCAGATCATTCGTTCTATTACTTCGGTAGAAGGTGAATCTGTAAAATCAGAATTGATATTGAACAATACTAAATCATCACTTAAAAAATTAAAAAGAAGCGAACAGATAAAACGAATAAACCCATACGTATTCAATGTATTGGTTTACAAAAACAATTAATACCGCACTATAAATTTATTTGTGGAAAAGTTTCACAAATAGCATCTGTACTTAAACACAAACCTTAACATTTTATTTATGAAAATCATTAGCAAAATTTACTTGCTTGGGCTTGTTATTGCCCTAACGCAAGGTTGTGGCCCCTCAATGGAGCAAAAAGCAGCACAAGAAGCCGACATGATCGCTTCTCCAACAGAAAGTGAAAAATCAAAGAACGAAGCTTCGGAAGAAGGGATAACTTCTGGTCTTGCCGGAAATTCAAATTTTAAAGACGGCGACAAGAGATCGGCCGACACAAACAAAATGAATTTCGTTAATTCATCAGCATCTCGTATTGGAAGAATTGATTCCATTAAAAAGTTCATTCGTACAGCCGATATAAAATTCAAAGTGAAGAATGTAGAGAAGAGTACATACAAGATTGAAGATATCATTAATCACTTTGATGGCTTTGTGACCAACACCAATTTAAATTGTAGAATTAACTATACCGAATCACATCGCGTTAAAGAAGACTCGGTTTTAGAACGCAAACATTTTGTGGTTGAGAATAGCATCACCTTTCGTGTTCCAAAATATCAACTCGACACAACCTTAAAACAAATTGTTTCACAAATTGATTTTTTAGATCATCGCATCATTACGGCCGAAGACGTAAGTTTTGCTGCGCTTAAAAACAAAATGCATCAAAAACGTTTTGGCCGCTACCAAAAAAGAATTACTCAAGCAACTGATAGATCGGGTAAAACAAATGCTGTTGTAAATGCCGAGAATGGTTTGTATGAAAAAGAAGAACAGGCAGATGATAGCGAATTGAACGATATCGTATTAAACGACAAAGTTGAATACGCAACCGTTACCATGTATATTTACCAAGATGAAAAAGTAAGGAATGATATGGTTTTTTCGCAACCACATTTTGATTCGTATCGCCCTTCTTTTGGAAGTGAGTTTGTAAAAAGTTTAAAATTTGGCTGGAGATTGGTTGAAGAGATCTTTTTATTAATCGTAAAATTGTGGCCGATAATTTTGATAGGTATTGGTTTGTTTTATGGGATAAGACGTTTGGTGAAGAAAGCGTAAGGAATGTTGGGCCCCCCTGGGGCCCTTTTCTTTTTCCATCAGAGACATTTAAAAACGTTTTGCCCCTCTGGGGCAAAATGCTTCTTGAACCGCATTTAATTTTGTGGTCCCGGAGGGACCTAACATTTTTAACTCTATAACGAATCGTGATCATTGCCCCAGAGGGGCAAAACAAAAACAACACTACTTATCCGCATACTCAATCGTAGCGATCGAGATCTGTATCCCCTCCACATCTTTTAAGGCCTGCCAAACTCCCTCAACGGTTGATCCGGTGGTGATCACATCATCAACCAGTAAAATATGTTCGTTTCTAAAAGTAGCAGGATCACTTAACGCAAAAACATCTTTCACATTTTCCCAACGCTCGTATTTTCGTTTTTTGGTTTGTGTTGAGGTTTCAAATTCGCGAATAAGAGTTGTAGTATCTAAAGCAATTCCGCTTGTTTCCGAAATTCCTTTTGCAAAACACTCGCTTTGATTATAACCACGCGAAGCTTGTTTCTTTTTATGTAAAGGAACCGGAACCACATAATTTATGCCTTCAAAAAAAGAGGAGGTTTTAAGGTCGTTATAAAATGTGTTACCCATCAAAACCCCAATGTTTTGTTGATTCTCATATTTTAATGCATGCAACAGGTTTTGAACCTTTCCGTCCTTTTCAAAAATAAATAAACTGGTGGCCTGTTGTAAGGGAACCCTACCGCCAAGGGCCATAATGATGGGATTAGCGGGGTTTAAATGGAAATTGCTCTTGGGCAACGATAAAATGCACTTATTACAGATCACCCGTTCGTGCTTATATAGCAGGCCCTCGCAGGCCTCACAATAGCGCGGATAAATTAGTGACATGAAGTCGTTAATAAGTGCCATAAGCTGTATCGAAAATAGTACAAATAGTTAGTAATTTTACACTAAATTATTAAAATGAATCAGGAAGAGTCAAAAAAGAAGCGCGGTATATTTTTGTGGATCATTATTTTTCTTTTAGTGGGAGCTAATGCGGTTTTAGTTTGGTTATATCTTCAAGAGAAAAATAAATTGGCCGAAAAGATCATAGAAATTAAAACGATCTATGTAGAAAAAGAAACCATTGAGTTGGATCTTGCCACTTTGAAAAAAGACTATGAAAGTTTAGAGACAAATAATAAAGCTATTCAAGCAGATATTGAATTAAAAAAAGCGCGCATCGAAGAATTAATGATCGAAGCAAAAAAACACAAGGGCGACGCGTATTTTATTGCAAAACTTAAAAAGGAAACCGAAACTTTGCGCGCAATCATGCAGCATTATGTGGTTACTATCGACTCGTTAAATACATTAAATCAAAACTTAATAGTTGAGAAAAAGAATGTGATCAAACAGCTCAACGAAGAAAAGGAAAAGGGAAAACAACTCAATCAGGAAAAAGACGAGTTAAAAGAAACCATTGCCAAAGGAAGCATTCTTACCTGTTTTAATGTAAGCGCTAAAGGAGTTTACTTTAAAAAAGGCGGCAAAAAAGAAGTGGAATCAAACAAGGCTCGCAAGGCCACCAAAATAAAAGTTAGCTTTAGTTTGGGCGAAAACAAAATTGCCAGAGCCGGCGAAAAAACCGTTTATGTTCGCATTATGACCCCCGACGGAAAGGAAATGGCCAAAAGTTACGACGATAGCTATAAGTTTATTTTTAACAAAAGCAGCGGCTATTTTGCAGGAAAAGAAACAGTTAACTATGGCAATGTTGAGCTAAGTGCCGTTACTTATTGTGAAGGCCAAGGAGAAATGGTTCCCGGAAACTACATCATTGAGATCAGCTGTGATGGCGCCATGATAGGCAGTGCGAATCTGAAATTGGACTAGATTTTGTCTAGTTTTCCCTTTTAAAAATTCAAACTTTTACTTACATTTATCTTCCCGCATTTTTTATAGAACGGGCTTCGCTATGCTAACTTTAGACATGAAAAACACAGCTCTTACAAACAAACACATCAGCTTGGGCGCTAAAATGGTGCCGTTTGCCGGATACAACATGCCTGTTTCTTATACAGGATTAAACGAAGAACATTTAACCGTAAGAAATGCGGTTGGTGTTTTTGATGTGAGCCACATGGGCGAATTTAAAGTTAAAGGACCAAAAGCTTTGGATCTTTTACAAAGAGTTACCTCTAACGATGTTTCAAAATTAACCGATGGAAAAGTTCAGTACTCGTGTTTACCAAATGATAAAGGTGGAATTGTAGATGATCTTTTGGTATACCGTGTTGCGGAGAACGAATATTATTTAGTGGTGAACGCTTCTAATATTGAAAAAGATTGGAACTGGATCTCTAAACACAATACCGATGGCGTTGAGATGATCGATGTTTCTGAGAAAACAAGTTTGCTTGCAGTACAAGGACCAAAAGCAATTAACACACTTCAGAAATTGACAGATGTTGATCTTTCGAAAATGGAATACTATACATTCACCGTTGGTAAAATGGGAGGCATTGATCATATTGTTATTTCAAACACAGGTTATACCGGCGCAGGAGGATTTGAATTGTATGTGCCAAATGATAAAGTAGAAGAGATGTGGAATAAGATCTTTGAAGCCGGAAAAGAATTTGGAATAAAACCGGTTGGCTTGGGCGCTCGCGATACTTTACGTTTAGAAATGGGCTTTTGTTTATACGGAAATGATATTGACGATACAACTTCACCAATTGAAGCTGGTTTAGGATGGATAACAAAATTCACAAAGGATTTTACTAACCGCGCGCAAATTGAAGGACACAAAACAAACGGTGTTGCAAAAAAATTAGTTGGATTTGAAATGATCGATAGAGGAATTCCTCGTCACGATTATCAAATTGCCGACGCAAAAGGAAATGTAATTGGAAAAGTTACTTCCGGAACACAATCGCCAAGTTTAAATAAAGCAATTGGTATGGGCTATGTAAAAACCGAATTTGCCAAACCTGATACCGAAATATTTGTTCTTATAAGAGATAAAGCCATTAAAGCAAAAGTTTCTAAACTACCATTTTTACCTAAACCATAAGTTATGCCTGAGGTAGAAGTTTGTTTTTCACCCAATGTGTATCCTTTGTTTCATAAGGATGATGCTATTGTTGTGGTGATCGACGTTCTTCGCGCAACTTCGGCAATTACCACAGCGTTTTATAATGGTGTTGCACAAATGATTCCCGTTGCAACGGTTGAGGAAGCATTGGAGTATAAGAAAAAAGGATTTATTGTTGCTGCCGAACGTAATGGCGAAATTGTTCCGG
>CAYYUS010000003.1:0-22844 GCA_964474925.1 uncultured Akkermansia sp.
GCTATAGCGCTGCACCAAGTTTTAACGAAGATCACAAAGTTGTGTGTGCTATTCTTAGTGTTCTTCGTGAAAAAACTTTGTGCTCTTCGTGGTTTCTGTCTCTTAAAACTTAAACTCCTTCACAAAATTCACAAAGAACTTTACTTTCTCTTTATCTATATCAGGATACAACCCATGTCCTAAATTGCAAATGTATCTTTGTTTTCCAAAGGCTTTTAGCATGACCTCAGTTTCTTTAGCAATGGTTTTTTCATCGGCGTAAAGCAAACACGGATCGGTATTTCCTTGAAGTGTTACATTTTTTCCGGCTTCAGCTCTTGCTTTGGCGGGGTCAATGGTCCAATCTAATCCAATGGTATTGCAATTGGATTCACTTATTTTTTTAAGCGCATAATGCGCGTCTTTTGCAAAAACAGTAACCGGCGCTAAAGGTTTTATTGCCGCAACAATTTCTGAAATGTATTTTAATCCAAATTCGTAATACTGTTTCTCGCTTAAAACTCCGGCCCACGAATCAAATAGTTGTATCATATCAGCGCCAGCTTCAATTTGCCCTTTTAAATAATTGATGCTGCTTTTGGTTATTTTATCTAATAACGCGTGCGCTAATTCAGGCTGAGTATATAAAAATTGTTTTGCTTTACTAAATGTTTTACTGCCGCTTCCTTCAACCATGTATGATAAGATGGTCCACGGCGCACCGCAAAAACCAATTAATGGTACTCGGTCATTCAATCCTTTTTTAGCTAAGCGCAATGCTTGCATTACGTAATCTAGGTCGCCCGCATTTGCAATGCGCATAGCATCAGCGTCGGCTTTGTTCTTAATTGTGTTTTCAAACCAAGGACCTTTTGCTTCTATCATTTGATAAGGCAAACCCATGGCTTCGGGGATCACTAAAATATCACTGAAAATAATGGCAGCATCTACACCTAAAATATCTACCGGCTGAATGGTAACTTCACAAGCTAACTCCGGATTTTTTACGAACTCAATAAAATTCTTTGCTTTAGAGCGTGTGGCTCTATACTCCGGTAAAATTCTTCCGGCTTGGCGCATCAACCAAATGGGAACACGGTCAACTTCTTCGCCTCTTGCGGCTTTTAGTATCAGATCGTTTTTTAGCATGTTATTTTATGATCTCGTTTAAATTTGTTTCTATCCTGTCGCAAATGTCATCTAATGGCAGGTCATTATCATCTTCGCCAAAAGGGTCTTCAATCTCTTCGGCAATAAGCTCTATACTGGCAAACACATATAAAATGGCAATTGAAACAGGAATGGTGGCGTATCTAAAGTCAGGACCAAACATGAAAGGAATTGTGAATACGTAAAGGAAGATGATCTTTTTAAGGAAGAGATTGTAAGAGTAGGGAATTGGCGTGTTTTTGATCCTTTCACAAGCCCCACAAATATTAGTGAACGATTTGGCTTCGTCGTTCAGTAATAATAATTGCGTGTCGCCAATCTCTTTATTTAAGAAAAGGCTGTTTATTTTAGCATACAAATGTTTGGCTATAGCATTGGGTTTATGACTTGCAGTTGAGAGTTCAGCAAGCAATTCTTTTGGAAGGTGTGGAGCAATATAGGTTGTTTCTTTTGCCCTTAAATGATTTTTTAAAATGTAGTTGTAATTAATGATCATAGAAGCTAATTCTTTTTTGGCAGCATCATTTTTTATGAACGCGTTTATTTTTAAAATGAAGTTGCGTGAATTATTTACCGAATCTCCCCATTGTTTTCTGCCTTCCCACCAGCGCTCATAAGCTGTATTTGTTCGAAACACCAAAAGCATAGATAAAGCAAAACCCAAAATGGAGTGGACGATACTGCTATTTTTAAATGACCAATCGTATAAATATATATCCGCAGTAACAACAAGGCCACTAAACACGCCAAGCGCAAGCATGGAAGGAATTAGTTTTCTAAAAGTATCACTTTTGTGAAACTGGATTATAAGCGTGAACCAGTCTTTTGGATTATAGGTGATCATGGCTGCAAAAGTAAGCAATTTTGTTTTCTACAAAGGCAAAAAAGAAAAATTGTACCTATTAATGAGGTGGTTTTTATGGTTTTTTTGGCGTAAATTGCGATAAATCAGTTACCGTATGAAAAACATTTTTCTTATAGCCCTTATTTCTATTTCTTCAGTGGTTTTTGCGCAGGAACATCAATGTGCGAAAGCGAAGCAAGCAATGGCTCAGCAATTAATAGATCATGAAAAAGCAACCAGCGCTTTGCTTCCAAATATATCTCACGAATTAAAGTATGATGTAAAGTTTGTACACTTTATGTTGAATTTAGAGCGAACTACCAAGTTTGTTTCAGGAGGAGTAAAAACAGTTGCTACAGTTACAGCCGCTGCCATGGACACATTTATGTGTTTATTGCACGAGAATCATACCATCGATTCTATTCGTTTTAATGGAAATTTGGTTACGGCTACACGCGTAGATAGCGCCGTAAAAATAAAACCAAGTACAGCAATTCCAAACGGACAAAGTTTTACCGTAACTATTTATTACAAAGGAACACCACCGGTTGGTGCCGCCGCTATTGGAAGCGGATTTAGCAATGCCACCTCAGGCGCTTGGGGAAATCAAGTTACCTGGAGTTTAAGCGAAGCTGTTGCGGCATATCATTGGTGGCCATGTAAACAAATTTTAACCGATAAAATCGATTCGAGCTGGGTGTATGTTACAACCGATTCAACAAATAAAGTAGGATCTAACGGCTTGCTAAAAAATGTAGTGATCGTTGGAAATAAAAAACGGTACGAATGGCAGAGTAGGCATATGATCGATTATTATTTGATCTCCGTGGCTATCGCACGGTACAAAGAATATAATTTATACGCCAAGCCTTTGTATATAGGACCTGATTCTATTTTGATCCAAAATTATATTTACGATAATGCTATTAATAATACTTCTTGGATAAATTCACAAAAAGTAGAATTAAATAAAATGCCACAAGTAATGAATTTTATGTGCAAAACATTTGGCATGTATCCGTTCTACAAAGAAAAATACGGGCATTGCATGGCACCCTTTAGTGGAGGAATGGAACATCAAACGATGACGAGCCTTGGTTTTTTTGATTACTATATTGATGCGCACGAACTCGGACACCAATGGTGGGGAGATAATGTAACCTGTAAAAGCTGGGGAGATATTTGGATCAACGAAGGTTTTGCATCGTACTCTGAACATTTAACCGCGCAATATTTAGACCTTCCTAACTTTGCAACAAATTTGAATGGTGCACACACAAACGTTATGAGTCAGGCAGGAGGAAGTATCTTTTTTACAGGTAATGATACATTAAATTCAACGCGTATTTTTAGTAGTCGACTAACGTATGATAAAGGCGGTGCAATTATTCACACCTTACGTTTTGTAACAAATAACGATTCCTTATGGTTCCAAACTTTGCGCGGTTTTCAAAATACGTATAAGAACAGTACGGCCTCTGCTATCGATTTTCAAAATTACTATCAAGCGCAAACGTCTATTAATCCAACACAATTTTTCAATCAATGGTATTACGGACAAGGTTACCCAACCTTTGATGTGAGTTGGAATTTTGTTGGAAATACTGCCATTATTAAATCAACTCAAAGCACATCTTTTCCTTCTTCTGTTCCATTATTTATAACGCCAATGGAATATCGAATTCAGCGTACGAGTGCTGCGGATACTATTGTAAGAGTAATGCATAGTAATACAACTGAGGTGTATTCATTTCCTGTTTTAGGAAACGTGATCGGTATTACATGCGATCCAAATAATTGGGTGATCAATAAAGTTATTGGACCAACGCAGGATGTAACTTTAACAGCTGTTCCTGATCAGATGATCTCAAATAGTGATATTAGTTTAAGTCCAAATCCTTCTAACGGTATTTATAATTTACAGATCAGCAATGTGAGCAAGGCAAATTTTATGATCACAGATATTGCAGGAAAATTCATTAGCAAAGGAAATTGCGCAACTGAAACACTTATTGATATTTCACAAGAAGCCAACGGTATTTACATTTTGCAAATAAAAGATGAAAGTGGTAAAACACTCGACTCGCGTAAGCTCATAAAGAAATAAACATCTCTTAACGCTTTGTGTAATTTTCTTCTTGTTTTTAGTCTTATCTTCGTGGTAGTATGTGGGAATTTCTCAAAACATTAACCGACCCTCAAAGCATTATTCAATATGGTGGTTTATGGTTATTGTTGTTTGTGATCTTTGCCGAAACCGGATTATTAGTTGGATTTTTTTTACCGGGAGATAATTTGATTTTACTTGCCGGGATCCTTTGTAAATCGCAGCCTAGCTTATTAAATGTGGATTTTATTCCGATGGTAATTTTAATGATCATTGCCGCAGTTGTAGGAAATATGTTCGGCTATTGGTTCGGAAAAAAAGCAGGCGAACGTTTATACGAACGAAAGGAAACTTTATTCTTTAAGAAAAAACATTTGGAAGCCACTAACAAATACTATTTAAAATACGGCGGCAATGCTACTTTAATTCTCGCTCGTTTTTTACCTGTGATACGTACCTTTGCGCCTATCATTGCCGGTGTGGTAAAAGTAAATTTCTCAAAGTTCATGTTGTTTAATGTTGTGGGAGCAGTATTGTGGATCTTTGGCTTAGCGTCTATTGGATATTATTTAGTAACACTCTTTCCGGGCATTACCAATTACATGGGTTATATTTTTATCACACTCATTATCTTAACCGCCATTCCGGTAGTACGTTTGATCTTCAAGAAAAAAGAGAATTCAACGGTTTAATAAGAGCCACGAAGGCACAAATGCATTGTTCCGCAACGGAATATTTTATCATCAATGTGAACCAATATGTCACCCCTAAAGGGGTTCTGATCACTATTGTTTTTTTGCCCCCTTCGGGGGCTACCAATATGTCGCTCCTACGGAGCTGTGAAATTATATAAATGTATTTCCTTGTTTGGAAATAGTGCCCATGCCGCTCCTACGGAACTGGAATTTATATAAAATTCATTTTATTGTTTTTTAATAGTCCCGTAGGGACGACATGTCGGTAATACAAATCCAATACAACAACAAAGCCCCTTTAGGGGCGATATATTCATGATTTTAACGCTAAACCGTGTCTCCGTGTCTTGGTGGTAAAAATATCATCAATGGTTGTAAATAAAACTTTGTGCCTTCGTGTCTTTGTGGCAAAATAAACTTAGAGTTTATCTGCAAACTCTACTAAGAGTTTAAACACATCCTTGTAATCGGTAAGTGGCAAGGTTTTTTCTACATCATCAATATCGTGATAGAACGAAACGCCACCCAATGTATAAATAAAAAATGAAGGCACTCCCAATTCGGTGAACCAATAGTGATCGCTATTTTGAGCCTTTCCTCTTTTTTTGATCTCTTTTACCAATTTTTTGTCTTTATTTATTTTCTCAAGCAATTCAAATTGCTTTGTAAAAATAGCGCCGTTCACCACCATCATGCCATCGTCGCCCGTGCCTAAAAGATCGAGATTAATTAAAAATTTTATTTTTTTAAGATCTATCGGAGAGTTCTCACTAAAGTGTTTGGATCCCAATAATCCTATCTCTTCGCTTGCAAAGAAAATAAATACCGTTCTATATTTTGGTTTAGTGGCGGCGTAATGTTTTGCAAAATTCAACACCATGCTTGTGCCGCTGGCATTATCATTGGCCCCCGGAAAATAACAGTTCTTGCCCATTGCCCCTAAATGATCATAATGCGCCGTGAATACAACCATCGAATCGTTATTTTCCCCTTCAATAAAAGCGCCAATATTATTCGCTTTAAAATCTTCTATATAAGCCGATTCAATATTCAGTTCAATATCTTTAATGTCATTTGGAAATCTCGATCGTAACAATTCGATCTTAGCAGGTTTCATGTGAAATAAACTCACACTATGCGTTAATTTTTTTACAAGCTTAACTGAGCAAGCTTTGCTTTTATCTTTACAAACATAGTTTACGCTATCTTTTTTTTCTAATTCCCATTTCCCCTTAATGGTTTCGCAATTAGGATCAATAATAAAATCTCTTCCCGGAATTAATTTTTTGCCGTTCACTTTTACCTCTACTTTTTTTGGGAACGTATTTACCTGATGCGAGTAAGGCTGCAAGAAGGTTGTAGTAAATAAAGGTTTTGCCTTGCTCTTCTCTAATTCTTTTACAATAAAGTTGGCGGCGTGTTTTTGCCCATCTTTTACATAACCTCTGCCCAAACATTTTTTGGAGGTCAAAAATTTGATCACGTCTCTTGTATAATCAAGATCCTGTGCGTTTAAAAGGGAGGAAGCAAATAGGAGTAAAAAAAATAAACGCATTAGGCGAAGCGAGCTTTACTGAGTTCTCTTAAGCGTTTGTAACTTTCGTTTTGATCTTTCCAATCGTAAACCGATTTTAATCCCAAAAGATAAGAATCTGCGTCGGCCCAATTAGCGCAATTATTCAATTGATCAATAGCCAAGCCATATTCGGTGGCGTTTTGTTGGAATAGTTCGTTAATGAACCTGAATTTTTCATTTAACGACACTTCTAATTTTTTATGGGACGCCTCTTTATTATGTTCGGTGGCAAGAGTATCATAAGAAGCTGCTTTTAGCACTTCGGGAGTCGACTCTTTTAGATCTTCGGTAACTTTTATCTCCTCTTTTACAAAACTTGCTTCGCTTACTTTAGAGTGAATGCCAAAACTCGGCGATATTTCGGTGGTAGTTTTTAAATGCTTGTAAACGCTCAATTTCCCTTGAAGATCGAATAACTGTCTTTGCAAATTTTCACAGTCGGTCGACGATGGTTGAACGTTTCCATCAACAAAAAGCTCTAAATTTGGCAATGTTTCGTGAATGAGGTCTTGAAGTTTACCAAGTGTTTGTTCGATATTCATACTGTGAAAATTTATCTTTAAATTTAATTTGAATTTATAATATGTTGGCTTACTTTTAATTTTTTGTTGTTAACGCCTTTTAAACAATGTTTGTTGAAGAAAATAGAGCTAGTGTAAAGCGAGGATGGATAGAGGTTATCTGTGGAAGCATGTTTTCGGGCAAAACCGAAGAACTCATCAGGCGTTTAAAGCGAGCGCAATTTGCCAAGCAAAAAGTAGAGATCTTTAAACCAAGCGTTGATACGCGCTATCACGATATTAAGGTTGTTTCGCATACAGGCATAGAAATTCATAGCACGCCGGTTGCTTCTAGCTCCAATATTTTTTTGTTGGCCGCCGATACCGAGGTAGTTGGCATTGATGAAGCGCAGTTCTTCGACGATGAACTTCCCAATGTATGCAAACAGTTAGCCGATAAAGGTGTGAGAGTAATAGTGGCCGGTTTAGATATGGATTTTCAAGGCAAGCCTTTTGGCCCCATGCCTCAATTGCTGGCCAGCGCCGAATATGTTACAAAAGTTCATGCCATTTGCGTAGATTGTGGTCAGTTAGCGTACGTTTCGCACCGAACAGTGGCCAATGAGAATTTGGTGTTATTGGGCGAGACCGATAATTACAAACCTTTATGCCGACAATGTTATAATACTTCAAATCCACAAACTTAGTGTACACACTTTCCGAAATAAATAGTATTGTAAAAGGAACATTGCACGGGATAGGCGAAATGCCCTACTCATTTTTTGTTACCGATAGCAGGCAAGTGATCCATACCGAAGAGGTTTTGTTTTTTGCCTTGGTGAGCGAGCGCAACGATGCACACAGATACATTGATGACTTAATCGAAAAAGGCGTAAAAGCTTTTGTGGTAAGCAATAAGGAATTTATTCGCAATACAGCTTCATTTATTTTAGTGAATGATACCTTGCAAGCTTTACAAGATCTTGCCGCGCATCACCGTTCGCAATTTCAAATTCCGGTTATTGGAATTACAGGGAGCAACGGAAAAACTATTGTAAAAGAATGGTTGTATCAATTATTAAAAGACGATAAAAATATTTGTCGCAGCCCCAAAAGTTATAATTCGCAAATTGGTGTGCCATTAAGTGTACTGAATTTAAACAAAACGCATCAACTAGCCATTTTTGAAGCGGGAATATCTTTGCCGGGCGAGATGCAAAAACTGCACAATATCATTAAACCAACTCTTGGTGTTTTTACGTCGTTAGGACAAGCGCACGATGAAGGTTTTAAAAGCAGAGATCAAAAACTGGCCGAGAAATGGAAATTATTTGGAGGCGCCGAACGTGTTATTGCCAATAAATTTGATGATCCTACTTTGCGGTTCTCAGAGAACATGGCTATTACCATCGGCTCCGGAAATGATAGCACGTATAAATTAAATTATGTTCCGGGTTTAACTAACTCAACTATTGAATTAACGCGCGAAGGAAAAAAGGAAACATTTAAGGTACCATTTATTGATAAAGCCTCTTTGTTGAATTGTGCTACGTGCGTGGTTACACTTTTGCACTTAGGCTATAAGTCGGAGGTAGTTCAACAACGTTTAGATCATTTGCAAAGTATTGCTTTACGTTTAGAAGTAAAAAATGCCGTTCATAATTCTATCATCATCAACGATTTTTATAATTCAGATATTGATTCTATTCGTATTGCGTTATCGTTCTTAAACCAACAACACCGCCGCGAGAAAAAAGTGGTGATCGTTTCGGATATTGAACAATCGGGCAGGAAGGAAGAAGACTTATATAAAGACCTGGCGAATTTGCTTAAGCAAAATAATATTGATCTGTTAATTGGTATTGGAGCTGCAGTTTTAAAGAATAAAGATCTGTTTAGCGCAAACGCTTTGTTTTACCAAGATGTAGACGCTTTTTTGAGCGATGAGAAAAAAGTAAAAACACAATTACACAACTCCAGCATACTTTTAAAAGGTGCACACCGATTTAATTTTGAGAAGATCAGCAAAACGTTACAGTTAAAAAGCCACGATACTATTTTAGAGATCGACCTCAATAAATTAACGCATAACGTAAATCATTACCGCTCGCTCATTGGCAAACAAACGCAATTAATGTGCATGGTAAAAGCCATGGGTTATGGCAGTGGCAGCAGCGAAGTAGCAAAAACCTTGCAACACATTGGCGTAAATTATTTGGCAGTGGCTTATGCCGACGAAGGTGTTGAATTGCGCGAAGCTTCTATTACCCTGCCCATAATGGTAATGAGTCCTGAGCGCGATTCGTTCGAAGATATTATTAAATACAATTTAGAGCCCGAGATCTATTCGTTCAAACTCTTAGAAGATTTTATTCATGCTTTAGATAAATTTGGGATACAAGATACGTTTCCGGTGCATTTAAAAATTGATACCGGCATGAAACGCTTAGGTTTTGAAGCGGAAGGCATAGATGCGTTGTGCGAAAAACTAAAACACTCTAAACAAATTAAAGTAAAAAGTATCTTTTCGCATTTGGTGGGTTCGGATAATAAGGAGCTTGACAGATTTACTCAGCAGCAAATAGAATTATTTAAAGCCTCGGCCGATAAAATAGAAAAAGCGGTTGGTTATATTACCATCAAACATATTTGCAATACCGGTGGCATTACACGTTTTAAGAACGCGCATTTTAATATGGTGCGTTTAGGCATTGGTATGTATGGTTTTGGCGTGAATGAAGAAGAAAACGCGCTTTTGCAAAATGTAAACTCGCTGCGAACACGAATCAGTCAAATTAAAAAAGTAAGAACCGCCGAAACCGTTGGCTACAATCGCAATGGCATTGTTACAAGTGATATGACCATTGCCACCATTCCTATTGGTTACGCCGATGGTTTCCATCGCACGTTAGGGAATGAGCGTCACGGCGTTTGGATCAGCAATAAATTCTGCAAAACCGTTGGCAATGTTTGCATGGACATGTGCATGGTAGATATTACCAATGTAAAATGCAAAGAGGGCGACGAAGTAATTGTATTCGAAACTACCGAGCAAGTTAACCAAATGGCAAAAGCCATGAATTCAATTCCTTACGAAGTACTCACTAATATTTCTTCGAGAGTGAAACGGATCTATACGCAAGAGTGATCTGCGTGTCTTTAAAGTGAAATTATCAATGACCGGCCACTGAAAAAGTTAACCACTTAATTATCAATTATTTGAGATCAATTATTTCTTATTTCGCGTTTTGCGAAATGCGAAAAATATCGTACATTTGTTTCATGAGAAAGCACAATGGCATGCGACCACAAGACATAGCGATCTTATTGAAAATAATTTCAATAAATGATCCTGATTGGCATTTGGTTAAACTTTCTAATGCCTTGCATATAAGTATTTCTGAAATTTCAGAA
Source organism: uncultured Akkermansia sp. (assembly GCA_964474925.1). Taxonomy (GTDB): domain Bacteria; phylum Bacteroidota; class Bacteroidia; order B-17B0; family Aurantibacillaceae; genus Aurantibacillus. The sequence goes on from CAYYUS010000003.1 coordinate 10,286, forward strand.
TCCTTGAATAGAAGCAGACTTGCACATCTTATCGACCATAAAAAAAAGAATGTAAGCAGACAAAGTTTAATGGAATTCCTTGAGCATGGAATTCGTTACGTTTTTCCTCAAGAACCGGGATCCATGGTGCGCGGAATCCCTACTGCACATTCTCATCCTGCAATTAAAAATAATTTTGTAAGCGAAATGCAATATGTGTGGCCAAGCAATAAAGGAAAAGTAATGGGACAAATGATAGAGCCTTTATACGCAAAACAAGTTGAAGCGGTTGGTGAGGATGATGTGTATTATAAATTATTGTCCTTAGTGGACCTTGTACGCGTAGGAAAAGTTAGGGAAATTAATTACGCAATTAAAACATTAAGAAAAAACATCTTAAATGAGCCATCACGCTAACATTGTAAGAATTAAAGCTGTTGCCAACGCACTTGCAGAATTGAAGGAAACAATAGTTTTTGTGGGCGGCGCAACAATATCGTTATATCCTGATAGGCAAGGATCGGAAGTGAGAGTCACAAACGATGTGGATGTTATTATAGAAATATTGAATTATGTTGACCGAGCCGCGCTGGAAGAAAAATTGCGACTCATAGGATTTTCGCCCGACATTGAATCGGGAATAATATGTAGGTATATTTTTAAAGAAACAATAGTGGATATAATGCCTACAAATGATCCGTCCATTGGATTTACAAATAAATGGTATCAAGAAGGCTTTGAGAATGCCATAGATCACAAGGTGGATGAGCGTTGTACAATAAAAATATTAACGGCCCCATATTTTATCGCAACAAAATTGGAAGCATTTAAAGGCCGCGGAAAAAGTGATGGAAGAACTAGCCAGGATTTTGAAGATATAATTTACGTGTTAGAGAACAGAGCTTCGGTATGGGAAGAATTAAATAATGCAGAAGAAAAACTTAAAAAGTATTTAAGGCAAGAGTTTTCTAATTTATTGAGAAATCCAAACATACTTGAATGGATAGATGGACACGTAGAAAGAGGCTCACCTCCTGCTAGCTACTTCATAATAGATAAATTGAAGGAACTCGCCTTATAAAAAGCGCTCATCAAAATTCTTAGAGATGCTGAAGTATCGAAGCAGTGGCTCACTACAACAAGGTAGTAGGGCAAACATAATCGCTGATCTTAAATTTGCCGCTTTCTTTTAAAGCATTAAAACCACCTTTTACATTCACCAAATTCCTAAAGCCTCTGGCTTGTAAAATAGAAATGAATACAACAGAACGATAACCTCCCGCGCAATGCACATAATAGGTTTTATCTCTATTGATCTTTAGCATGCTTTCATTGATAAAATCAAGCGGCGCGTTTTCGGCACTCAACAAATGTTCGCTGCCATATTCACTCGCTTTTCGAACATCTAAAATATTCACTTCTCCCGATTTAATGAGTTGCGATAATTCATCTTCATTTACCGAAGCAATTTGATCGATCTCTTTTCCCGAATTTTTCCAGGCAGTGTATCCGCCTTTTAAAAAGCCAATGGCATTATCGTATCCAACGCGGGCCAAACGTGTAATTACTTCGGCCTCTCTGCCTTCATCGGCCACTATCAATAATTTTTGTTTTACATCGGGTACTAATGTTCCAACCCAAGTAGCAAAACTTCCATCTATACCAATATTGATAGAGTTTGGAATAAACCCCTTCGTAAATTCATCGGGGTTGCGCGTATCAATTATTAAAGCACCGCTGTCTTCGGCTGCAATTTCAAATTCGTTTACCTGTAAAGCTTTTGCACCACGTTTTAAGATCTCATCTATACTTTCGTAACCTTTAATATTCAATAAAACATTTTGCGGAAAATATCCCGGAGGCGGAACCAAACCCGAAAGAATTTCTTTTACAAATTGCTCCTTGGTTAATTTTGAATCTAAAGCATAGTTCACTTGCTTTTGGTGACCAAGTGTATCGGTAGTTTCTTTACTCATATTTTTACCGCATGCACTTCCGGCGCCATGTCCCGGATACACGATCAACTCATCGCTCAATGGCATAATTTTATTTCGGAGCGAATCAAACAAATGCCCCGCTAGTTTTTCTTGTGTAAGTTCGGCAATTACATGTTGCGCCAAGTCGGGTCTTCCTACATCGCCAATAAATAAGGTATCGCCGGTAATAATACCATGCTCTTTTCCGTTTTCATCTATCAGTAAAAACGACGAACTCTCCATGGTATGCCCCGGTGTGTGAATTATTTTTACGCTGTAATTACCAACTTTAAAAATTTGGTTATCGCTGGCATTAATGGCATCATAACCCGGCTTTGCGCCCGGACCAAATACTACCAAGGCCCCTGTTTTTTTGGCAAGATCTAAATGTCCGCTCACAAAATCGGCATGAAAATGCGTTTCAAATACATAGGTTATTTTGGCTTTGTCTTTTGCCGCTCTGTCTATGTAAGGTTGTACTTCTCTGAGGGGATCAAAAATGGCAGCTTCGCCGTTGTTCTCAATATAATATGCCGCGTGTGCAAGGCATCCGGTATAAATTTGTTCAACTTTCATAACATAAATTTTATGCTACAAAGTTAGAGTAGAATGGGGTAATGCATTGTAACTTTTGTGCCATAGCCGCATGATATTGGTCATGCCTTTTTTAGCAGGCTTTTGTTTAATGCAATGATAAATATCATGTGCTTGCCTAACTTAAATAAGCACTTGCTTGTAAGGAGTGCTGTAATTTTGCCTAAAAATTAGTGTATGAAAACAAACATGGGAAGTACCGATAAGGTAATACGAATACTGGTAGCAGTAGCAATTTTAGTTTTATATTTTACCGATAAAATAAGTGGTACACTAGCAATTATAGGCTTGGTATTATCAGCAGTTTTTATGCTTACCAGTTTATTGGGTTTTTGCCCACTGTATTTACCCTTTGGTATTTCAACAAAAAAGAAGGAGTAGCGATCAATTATCGTATTCTTTTCGAGTGATGGAGATCGAATTTTCGTTCTTAGACTCTTTTACTTTGAATTCGATGGTGAAGTTACTATATCCGCGTTTTTTATCAGAAATTAATTGGATGGGCCTATCCTTACTATAAATAGTATCGTTCTTTTCAGGATCCTTTTTATCGTAAAGTATAGCTTGTAATTTTGTAAAATATAAGCCGGTTTCAAAAACATCCAGAACTATCGTGCCTTTAGGTGCAATACTATCTGTTTTATAAAGCACCGCTTTTCTTTCGGGCCCATGCATTAGTTTTAAGTTGATATTGCGATCAGATTTGTTTTTTATTGTAATGGTAGCATTTTGAGAAAAAATGCTGCTATAAAATAAGCTGCACAGAACGAAGGTAAGTAGGGTAATAGGCTTCATGGATATTAATTTTTTTTGGTGATCTCTGAGGTTTAATAACTGTAAAAATAGTGTTTTTATTTAAGTTTGGTGTTTGTTTTCCGTATTTCTAGCGTTTGCCGCCAAGCCTAGTGGGTCTTTTTGAAGCATCAAGTTGTTCCCGTGTGTCTAATTTTTGTTTAATCAATGAAAAGATGAAAGTTATTATTGTCGCTATGTATAATGGTAGAAAAAATTTAAGGCCAGAAGTAAAGTTGTCGGACAAAAAAGGTTTGGCAGAAATTATACACAAGGCTAGTGCTACTCCGCTTGTAACAATTGCAACTTCAGATCTAGTCTTTTCCCCTTTGTGTTTTAAAATGAAAACTGTTGCCACAACATTAAGGGAAAAAAAAGCAGCAAGAAATAGGCAATGAATTGCAAGGGCTATAAGTGTGTTACATGGTCCGCCAACTTCAGCAGAATAACTTGTCAACCTAAACAGTGAGTTAATTAAAGATGCGATGATTATAAGGGCGAGTATAAATCCAGTTTGTTGTTTATTCATGTTTTTATTTAACTGTTAATCAATAGATCCAAAGTCAACGCCTTTAATTTCATTACGGGTCTTGATTTCAAAGCTATTTATATCAGGTTTATTGAGCGCTTCATAAAACATAAAGAAATGAAGTAGTTTTTTTCGTTCGTCAGACTTTGCAAAAAGTTTATATGAGACATTATTTATTATAAATTCGTCGTAGCCCGCGCGCTCTAATTCAGAAGAGCGATCAATATAGCTTTCATCGATTTTCTTCATTACAAAAGGAAGGTATTTTTGCCTTAATTCAAGAGTTGATTTGAGGTCTATTTGAATACTCGTTCTATCAGAAGTGTCTACTTTCTGTTCTTTAAGAAAGTCAATGATTTCTTCAAAATGTTCGCCAATTGTCCCAGTAAAAATGGATTCCTTATTAACTATCAGTGAAAATTTCATTATGTTATATTTTTCTGAGAATGCGTTATGGCTTAAATTCGAGGAGTTCATTTATTGTAATAATCCTTTTCCGCTTAATTTAAATTTTAAGATCAAAATGGCATATGCAACAAGCATGCTAACAAAAAATAGTAATATATGTAAAGCGTAGAAAAGAAATGGTTCTTTAAACTTAAGCTCTTTTTTCCAATTTTTAAGATCCTTATTCGCCCCTAATAATAGTAACATAAGAATAAATACCCCAAGGGATAAAACCAAGAAGGCACTAATTATAATTGCTATTGCCCCATTATTCCATTCCATTTTAGTATAATTTGATAGTTAATGAAGAGTTTTTTAAATAATTGTTGAAATACGGTAGATGGATATTTTTAGTGATGTCATGGTTTTAATTCCTATTTTCAAATTTTGGCTTTTGTCCGTAGTCTATAATATATATCAATTAATTTTATGAGTTGCAAATTAGTTTGATCATGAGGCCTGCCAAATTCGATACACTTAATTTCTTCAAAACAAGGGTAAAGCCCATAACAGTTTTTGGTAATAAAGCTAATTTTGAAGCCAACCTTATCAAACGCACATTCTTTAATAAGTGTTTTTAAGAAGTCGAATGTTAGAGAGTCCTTAATGAATTTAATAGATGAATCATTCGGAGTTAAGGCTACGGGTTTATATTTTTTTGTTGTATTACTTCGAGCGAAAACCTCGCCAGATTTAAGGTCAATTTTTACTTCCTTTTTAAAATTACCGTCTAGAACCCTAGAACAAATCGTAATGTATTTCGTTTCACTTTCTTGTCCATAGACCTGTCCGTGGGAATTAATTGTTTGTAATAATAAAGTGAATATTAAAATTGTTCTCATAGGTGCCTTACTGAATGACCGCATTTATTGTAAATAAAAAGCATTAATATTCAATGCCCAAGTAATCGTCTCCTGCTCCGTCCTTTAATTTTTCCGTCTTTACTAGTTTATTTTTTTCGTATAGTTTTAATTTAGTTCTGTAATTTTTACCCATTGTCACAACTCTATAGGTCGAATCGGTCAGTACTTTCATATTATAAACGTATTTGTAGTCAAGAATGCAGCCCGCTGAAGTGTGGCCGGTTTTAATAATAAAAGCTAATTTATTTGAAAGTGTGTCCGTTAGTTCACGCTCGTTGAAAGAAACCCTTCCTTTCCAATAGTTAATTTCCTTCACTTTATATTTTGTCCAAACGTATTCTTTTTTTGAAATGTCTTTTCTTATTAAGCCGCAGCTTGTCAGTATACAGGTGGAGAATATTAAAATGAGCTTTTTCATTAAATGATTACTTACCGTAATGTCTGTTCTGTGCAGAATGTTTTGTTAAATCGTTGTATTGTTTTTTATCACCTCTGTAAAATGGTCCATATTTTTGCATTGAAATTCTTTCCGAGATTTTGGATTGTCGATTTCTATATAGAAAAACTCAGAAGTGTCAAATAGAATACGCACGTTTCCTTTGTGGAATGTCATAAATCCGTCATACTGCCAGCTTTGATCCTCCAAATACCTATAGTATTTACTGAAGCCTTTATTGTCAAATTCGTAACTTTCTGTATGTGGTTTATCTTTCACAATTGCGCCTAACTTTCTGCGGTTTACTCCGATTTATTAGTTCTAAGTTACACATTTGAGTATTAACCTGCAAAACTCATACTTTGTGTTATGGGCTTGACACTACACTCAGTTTTTCTATCGATTTCTTCTGATTATGGCCTGTAAGGAATTTCTTTTGGTTCATTTTTATACTTCTCAGCAATAATGTTAAATTGCTTGTCCGTTAGTAAAAGTGCATGAAGGTCATTGCCAGTATACAATAGAAAGAACGATTCGTTTAGATTTTTCTTTTTTAAAAGGTCATTTAGTTTCTTGAAGAAATTCCTTGAAGCTTTGCCCCAGAAGTCACCTTTTTCAAGTTCGTCCTTGGTATACAGTTGTGTTTTTTCGCCATTTAAAAACACTTCATTGGAAGTTTCGTAATTGTCGGCCGTTTTTACATCTAATTGAAAGTTTCGCTTGTTTAATATCAAATTCAACCGAGGCACAAAGAAGCTAAATTGAAATTCCGATAATTCTTCTGCGTCTATGTGAGCAATTTTGTTGTTGCGGTCGTCATAAATGTAAAATGAATTTTTTATTTGATCTGCTAAAGAGTCAATTTTAAGGCTGTCCGCATATATTAGGAAGTCCGCGGCAATTAAATTAACCCCAAATGTCGAGTCAGTAGTTTTTAAAGCCTGATCGTCGGCACTTGTGTTGTCGTGAGAACAGCTGAAGAAAAGCAAAATGAATATTGTCGATATTGAATGTTTCATTTATGTTTATCTTTTATTCATGCCTGTCTAAATTCCACTTAGTCTAAATTAATAATACCGTCATACATTTTTTCAAGTCGTTTGGCTGCCCAAGTCGACCGAGAGTAGAATGTATATAAATAGTTACCTCGCCTAAAAACGTGAGCGAAGGAGTTAAAGTAAACGAATTGATATATGTTCTTTAATTCGTCTTCTGCTTTTTTAGCGCCCACGTCTGTATTAAATACCCATTCTTCGATAAAAGCATCAGTTCGAGTATCCTTCACTTGGTTTTCCGTGAAATAAAAACCTGTAATAGAATTTACTTTACTTAAAATTTTGTATAGCTTACCCGCCTTTCTAATACTGTCTTGGCCTGTATAATGCAAGTTGCCTGTACCAAATTTTAAGTAATTGAAAACTCGATTTGTAGCTGTATCCATTTTATAGAACGGGTAATTATCAGCCATAAAGATTGAACTGGTTTGTATTGAACCAAAGTAGTAGGGAACTTTTTTAATTCTATTAGTGTCGGAAACAAAGTGTGAGGGAATTACAAAGTCATGAATAATATGCAAAAAAAAGTTTGACGGATGCGAGAAGGTGTCTTCTACAATCGACTCGGCTTCTGTTGTGCTATCAACTATCAATATACTGTCTTTGATTTCGCCAGGCTGACGGTCAGAACAACTGAAGAAAATCATTAAGATAGTGAATAGTAGTATAAATTGTTTCATTTTTTGTTTTGCGGAATCTCCGCCACTTAACACTAGCGTTTGGCGGCCTTGCGTAGTTGAGCTTTCGAAGTATCAGCTTTCCCAACCGACAAAAGGTATTTTAAAGATACTTACTTAATTAGTGAGCCGCAAATAAATTAAGAGCCGCTTTAAGCGCGCGCGATGACCGATTCTGCCCAATGGCACCAGACGGCTGGTTAGCTGCTTTTGCGACATACAGTTTAGTGTCTAGGTTTAATAACTGGATAAATGTCGCCGCTTTTTTTGATGACCGTGTCACCAATTTCAACGGTATTATAAATACTGTCCGCAACTTGGCATGTAGTTTTATAGAGTTCTCCGCTAAATGTTTTTATGTCGAGTGCATTTCCACGTCTATAATATTTTTTTACTACAACGCCCTCGTATTTTTCCTCGAGTGCAAGTCTGCGGTTGTGACTTGGAATGAAGAAATAGTAGAATGTCACGATTGATGCGAAAACTATAAGAATTATTAGTGCTTTTTTGTCTTGAGGTTTCATTTTGTCAGTTGTCTGGTCGGGGTCTCGGCAATTGCAGCTAACGTTTTGCAGCCTTGCGCCGTTTTTTGCTAAGTCCAAATTACACATTTGAGGGTTATCCGCAAAAAATGGTCGCAAGACTGCTGTTATAGGTTGGTGGGCGCATAAAGGTAAGACACGCTTACGTGTCTGCCTGTTTGTAGGCTTTAATTAATTTGTCACCAATGATCGTTATTGTTTTTTCCCAGGGATGTCCGAACCAAATGTTTTCAAAGTCTTTTGTTACGAAAATGTAATAGTCGCCATCGGGAATAAACGAAGGAACCATCATGCTTGTATTGTCGTTCGGTAGCATTGTGTCCGTTGTAATTTGACGAGGATTTACATAAAAGCACTCGTGTTGCCAGTCCAGCACAATTATTTCGTCCTGAGGATTTGAAATGCTAACAAAAGAGTTAATACCTTTTTTAATTAAAGAAGCCCATTTTGTTTCGTCGTAAGTGTCACCCCAAAGGTCTGCAATATTTACTTTGATATTTGGTTTGTCTGTTTTTATTGTCGGCCAATCTGCCGGATAGACACTCGGCTTAAAGAAAAAGTCCGCGTAGAATTTATCCCAGATTTTGTCGCAGTCATTTTGTGATATTGATTTCCAGTTTGTCATGATGTTTGTTGTTACATTGAACCATTACTACCACGAATGAGATTTCCTTCTTTGTCGTGAACCAAAAATTCGACAAACCCTATGGTCTGCTTATATGCATTTTCAATGCTGTCAATAAGGTTTTTGTCATAATAATTTTTTAGGTAAACATACATGTAATCATGATATGTCGGAACGTATTTAATGGTCAATTTGTCTTTGAATTTGAAATTGACGGAGTCCATGAAGGCCTGTTGTTCAGTTGTCGGTGGAGCAAAAGATTCACATGAGGAGAAAAGCCCAGCTAAAAACATAATTGTTGTGAGTATGAATTTATGTCCCATATTTATGTCTGCTAGAATTTTGTCCGGCGAGCTACCTAACGTTTCGCGGGTATGCGTCCGTTTTTTCTACGTCAAGTTACACATTTGAATGTTAATAGGCAAAAAATTAGGCAAGACCGCTGTTATTGGTAGTAGTCTCCCCTCAGATACGTCACTTAGTCGTATCTGCTTTATTTTTTGATCGGAAAATTTTTGTCCATGGCAGCCAGATGCATAAAACTATAATTGGTCCAAGGATTAATGAATTATTTGCAAGGTACATTGCAACGCCGCGGTCATTCATGGAAATATTATGAGAGGAACCTGCAATTGCTGGACCAATAACATTAAGAATCACAATCGCCACACCGATAAGTGCAGAGAAGGTGATTTTTAAAACTAATGCTACCGAATTATCTTTAGCCATATGAGTTAACTCTCGTTTATTGATATACCAGTAATGTTTTGTTTCATTTGATGAGGTCTGTCCACCATGCAATACCTAATGTTTGGCAACTAGGTGATGTTATGCGGTCGTGTTTTATAATATTTTTTTAATAACTTCGGTCGCAACGTGGAAATTCCGTCCAAATAGACCCCACTTGACCGCTTGAAACTGACCCCACTTGATCGGAGCAAAGTGACCCCCTTCGATCGCTTGAAACTGACCCCTGTATTTTTGATGTGATCATACTGTTTTAACACGGTGATTTTTTTATTGTTTAGTAATCTTTACTCTACAGTAAATATAAAAAATCATGGCGAATAAAACAATTAGTATGAGCAAGGTAAGACAGATCATTAAACTTTATTCCCAGGGAATAGGTAAAAAGAGAATCGCTATAAGATTGGCGGTATCAAAAAATACTGTAAAAGAGTATATCGTTACGTTTATAAAGCTTAGAATACATTGGGATGAACTCTCCAAGCTAACTGACTTTGAGCTGAATAAGCTCTTTCATCCGCCAACGGAAACACTCCTTAATCAGCGTGTACAACAACTCTATGATTTTTTTCCTGTGATGGAAAGGAACATGAGAAGACGTGGCATGACAGTGGCCATACAATACAGAGAGTTTAAAGCTAACCATCCGGAGTCTTACGCAGAAACATCTTTCTATGGATATTACCGCAAATGGAAACAGAAAGTTAATCCAAGCATGCACATTGAGCACAAGGCCGGTGATAAAATGTATGTGGATTATGCCGGAGCTACATTACCATATGTGGATGAGGAAACAGGCGAAATAAAACAAGCTCAGGTTTTTGTTGCCATACTTGGTTGGAGTCAATACGCCTACGTAGAAGCGATGCGTAATCAAACCATAGAAGAGTTTATCGAAGCCTGTGAAAATGCATTACATTACTTTAAAGGTGTGCCGCTTGCTATTGTCCCTGACAACTTAAAGTCTGCTGTAAACAAAGCAAGTAAATATGAAGCCTCAGTAAATGAAAACTTTAAAGCCTTTGCAGATCATTACGGCGTTGCTATTCTTCCAACCCGCTCACGCAAACCAAAAGACAAAGCCCTTGTAGAAGGCATGGTAAAATTATCTTACCAAAGAATCTATACCAATATCCCTGAAAAACAGATCATGACTTTAAGTGAATTAAATCAGAACATAAAAATACATCTGAATGATCACAACAATACCATGCTAACCGGTAGAGAATACAACCGAACGGATCAATTGGTTATTGAACAAGCGTCTTTACAACCTTTAGCTGAAAAGCGCTATGAGATGCGAAAAATAAAACAGGTAACGGTGATGAAGAACTGTCATGTATTGCTTCATGAAGATCATCACTATTACAGCGTACCATACGAACTTATTGGGAAAAAATTAACCATGCAATACTCTCGTTCTGAAGTACAATTGTATTTGCAATACGAACTTGTAGCAACTCACAAACGAATACGCAGTCCGGGAAACTACAGTACTGAACCCTCGCATATGCCACCACAACATCGTTATGTAACAGAATGGAGTCCAACCTTTTTTATTGAACAAGCAAAACTGGTAGATCCCGTTGTCGAACATTACATTATGCAAGTACTTGCAAAGAAACAACATCCTGAGCAAGCTTATAAAGCGTGCATGGGTATTTTATCTTTTACCAAACGTGTTGGTAGTGCAAGACTCATAAAAGCTTGCAAGCGTGCACACGAAATAGGTTATTACAATTACAAGATCATTGACGACATCTTAAAGAATAATCTTGACAAATACGAAGATGATCCCGAACCTGTTCTTATGCCTTCACACGATAATATCCGAGGAGGAGACTATTACCAATAATCAAATAAATAATAACAACTAAAAAACAAAAAACATGAATGAAATCCTAAACAAAATGAAACAGATGAGACTCTCCGGAATGGCCAGAGCCTTCAATCTAACCTTAGAATCAGGCAAGAACGAAAAATTTACTCCTGATGAAATGATATCCCACTTAATAGACTCCGAGTGGGATGAACGTTACAATCGTAAACTCGACAGATCGGTTCACGCGGCGCGCTTCCGTTACAAAGCAAGTCCTGAGCAAATAGCCTTTGATGATAACCGGGTTGATAAAAATCAAATTCTCAGATTATCCGACTGTGAGTTTATTAAACGCAATGAAAACATTATCATCACAGGAAGCACAGGTATAGGAAAAAGTTTTGTTGCTTCAGCAATTGGTCATCAAGCTTGTGCGCTTGGCAATCGAGTTCTTTACCAACACAGTACAAAGCTTTTTGCACGTATGAAGATTGCAAAGGCCGACGGTTCTTATTTAAAAGAACTTGGAAAGATAGAGCGACAACATTTACTCTTGATTGATGACTTTGGTATACAACCACTGGATGCTCAGAGCCGGTCAACTCTAATGGAGATAATTGAAGATCGTCATGGAAAATCCTCAACCATAATAACTTCACAGATACCTGTGAGTAAATGGCATGAGATTATTGGCGAACAAACAATTGCAGATGCTATCTTAGACAGAATTGTTCACGATGCACACCGAATTGAAATGAAAGGCGAGTCTTTAAGGAAAAAAAGACAACCCAAAAATGAAGAACAACTTGATTTAGAAAATTTAAAAAACTAACTTAGCCTAACGATGTTAAATCAGATGTTGATCAACTCAAATACAGCAGTTCAAAATGAGGGGTCAGTTTGCAGCGATCGAAAGGGGTCTGTTTGTGCGGAATATCCATTCCAATTAGAGTGCCAAAGAATACAACCCCGAATTTCATCAAGTTTTTTTTGATTGAGTTTTTTCTTTGAAAATACAGTGTATTTATCATCGAAGTCTACGTCAGCTACTCTAAATGTAATAAACACTCCACTTGAAATTTTGATTTCCTGCTTCAAAGGAAAAAAAGACATTCCTTGGAGATCAAATTCATATAAACCTGGCTTTAACTTTAATATGTAAAACTGTTCTCCAAAGTCATGTTTTCCCATGTTGGGTTTTACTATTGTTGTGTCTTTGGATTTAATTTTGAGGTTGTAATTGTAAATAGCAGTCATTCGATAACTATCGACGTCGATATAAATTGAGTCATTTCCGCTGGGGTAATACAAAACTTTTGTTATGCTGTCACAATAAAGACTCTTTATTTCGTATTTAAATTTATAGTCTTTTTGTCCGAAGCAAAAACTAATCAAAAGCAAGAGACTTAGTCCGCACGATATATTCCTTTTATGTCCCATGTCTTTTTCGGGGGTCGTCCGCCTTATTACCTATAACG
>CAYYUS010000004.1:0-5213 GCA_964474925.1 uncultured Akkermansia sp.
AACCTTTACCGATTATTTGGATGATATCAGTGGAAACTACCCAGATCCAATAGCTACAGATCCTTTTACAGCGGGATTGACCTTAAGAACTACAGAACTCTCAGTTGAAGAGCAGAATGCCAATATTGGTGCTTATAAATCTCATGGTGCGGGTCAAAAGCGCGGAGATCCTACTAATAAGGATGCTATTGTTTACGCAACTTTCAGTTATAGCAAAGTTATTCGTGGAAAGAGTAGTTTCTACCGATCTAAGCACAACAAGTTCTTCGGAAAAAATAGAAGAAAAGTTCGTAAGATCAGGGCTAAATTCTAAAAGGTAATTTCTATCTTTGCTTTCGTTATGAATTTCAGATCTCTTTACATTTTTATTATTGCTATTGCATTAACTTCATGTGGTTCCGACGAGCATAATGGTATTGACTCGAGTGATGTTACCAATAATGCATCAGCGGACGGTAAGATCAAAGGAAATATCCCTGAGATAAAATTTGAAGAAGAAGTATTTGATTTTGGAAAGATCACACAGGGTGAAGTGGTGAGCCATGATTTTAAATTCAAAAATATTGGCAATCAACATTTGATCATATCCGGCGCAAGCGGAAGCTGTGGTTGCACTGTGCCCAAATGGCCAAAAGAACCCATCTTACCGGGTAAAGAAGGGAAATTGAACGTTGTATTTTCGAGTGAAGGAAAAAAGGGAATAATGGAAAAAACGGTTACCATTGTTACTAATTGCGAACCATCAACGCGCATCATTCGCATTAAAGCGGAAGTGATCGTAATGGAAAGTATAAAAGAACCGGGTTATTAATTAAACAATAAATTAAACAAACATGTTACAACAACTAGTGATCTTAATGGCAGGAGGAGCTCAAGGAGGCCAGAGCGGAATTATGCAATTTTTACCTTTAATTGCCATTGTAGTGGTATTTTATTTTTTTATGATCAGACCACAAATGAAAAAAGCAAAGGATCAAAAGAAATACATTGAGGCTTTGAAAAAAGGCGACAAAATATTAACCATTGGTGGCATTTACGGAAAGATAAGCGAAGTACGTGAAGATGGATCGATGGTAATGGAAGTAGAAGATGGTACTAAAATGCGCATCTCCAAAAATGCAGTTTCAATGGATGCAAGCACTACGTTGAACCAAAATCCATAATTGATTGAACGCAAACCAAAATATAAAACAAAAAAAGCCGAGTAAATTATCGGCTTTTTTTATTTGTGTGTTGGTAGCAACACTGCTTTGGCTTTTACACTCGTTAAACACAGTGTACACAAAGCAATTCTCCATCCCAATTGAATTTAAGAACTATCCACAAAATAAATTGATGATAGAGATCCCAAAGGAGATCAAAGTGTCAGTTAAAGCAAGCGGACTTAAATTATTTATGATAGGTTTAACCGAGCCATTTCCTGTTCTAAGAGTGGATCTTAATGATGTAAAGAGCGATGCAAGTAGAAGTAAATTTTATTTATCATCGAAAATAGCCGATGTAAAAAAAATGTTTCAGTTCAAAGCCGATATTAGAAGGATACAACCCGACACCATTTCATTTATCAATAACGAAGGCACACAAAAAGAAGTGCCCGTAAAAGTGCCGCTCCATATAAATTATTCTCAAGGTTATACAGCTAAGCTTATTAAGGTTGATCCTTCACGAGTTATTATTACAGGAGAAGTAGCAGATCTGGAAGATATAGATACAATTTACACGTCGCCCGTTTCTTTAAATGATCAACGAACGGATCTAGTTAAAACATTGAGCTTAATTAATCCAAACAATAAGATCGCATTGAACATCACCGCGGCACAATTGTCTATAAGTTTGGGAAAATTAGTGGAAAGGGAAATGAGTATTCCTATCAAATTAGAAAATGCCGACGAACATTTTAAATATTCGCTTTTTCCTTCAAAGGTAAAAGTAAAATATTCAGGTGTATTTGGAGAGTCAGGTGCAGACACTTCCTTACTGAGAGTTTTTGTGGATCTTTCACAACGAAAGAATAATAAATTGAGCGTGAACATGAAGCTGCTTTCGGAGCACATCACTGTTTTAAGCTTCGAACCAAAGGAAGTTGAATTTTTAATGATTAAGAAATAATGATCGTTGGATTAACTGGCGGAATAGGAACAGGCAAATCAACCGTTGCAAAACTGTTTGAATTATTGGGCGCAAAAGTGTTCAATAGCGACGAAAACGCAAAGGAGCAGTATTTTGTTCCAGACATCAAACAACAAGTTATTGAGCTTTTAGGAAAAGAGTGTTACACAGATGAAAAAACATTGAACAGGAAATACATCTCAACTAAAATATTTTCTGATACAACACTGCTAAAAAAATTAAATGCCATCATTCATCCAGCTGTAATAAAGGATTTTAAAGCATTTGCAAATTCATATCCTGGTAAATTGATCATTAAAGAAAGCGCACTTTTATTTGAAGTTGGTCTTGATAAGGAATTAGATAAAGTCATTCTTGTTACTTCGCCTTTGGAACTGCGAATTGAACGCGTAATGAAGCGCGATGGCTTAAGTAGGGAAGAGATAGTGAATAAAATAAAAAGTCAACTAAGCGACGAAGAAAAATTGAAACTGACCGATCTTGTGATAAGGAATGATGAGAAAGAATTTTTGATCACGCAAACGCTGGATCTTTTTAAGAAACTGAACCATGTTTAGGAAGGATTATTTACAAAGACAATTTGAGGAGTTTGGTAAAGTATTGGCCACTATTTTAGGATTTAAAAAAAGTGGCGACATGCAAAGTTTTGAAAAAGAAATTGAAAAGGCCGTAAAAACATTTACCACATTAGAGCTTGACGAATTGCTTAAAATGGATCTTGAGGCCTTTGAAAAAATGGTAAAGCATAATGAAACTCTAAGGCCCGATCAAATAAAAATATTGGCTGACCTGTTTTACGAACGCTCTTTTGTGTTTGATAAGCAAGAGCAAGCCGAGGAAATGAAGGATATGCTAAGTAGAGCTTACTTTTTATACAAACGCTATACTCAGGAATTAACCGCTAACGAATTCAATTTAGAGGTGAATTATCGCTTGCAAATGATCACCGAGATCATTCACCAACCCAATCTGCAATAAACAAATTAGTGTCCCGTGTGCCGTGGTTGTCGCGGTTACTCGACCAGATCAGTTTTTTTCCATCAGGCGAGAACATTGGAAATGCATTGAAATAACTTTCCTTTGTAATGGCTTCTAATCCTGTGCCGTCAATATTGATCATGTATAATTGAAAGTCAAAACCGCGTTTGCTATGATGATTAGAAGAAAAAATGATCTTATTTCCCTTCGGTAAAAAGTAAGGCGCCCAGTTTGCCTTGCCCAGTTTTGTTATTTGCTTTAGATCGCTTCCATCCAAATTACAAGTAAAAATTTCCATAGTAGTTGGCGCTACTAAATGCTTTTCTAAATAATATTTATATTCTTTTATCTCTTCTTCCGAATTTGGGCGAGATGCACGGAAAACTAATTTTTTTCCATCAGCCGAAAAGAAAGCGCCACCATCGTAACCTAATGTGTTTGTGATCTGTTTTTGATTTTTACCGTTAATATCCATGATCCACAATTCCAGGTCACCACTTCTATCACTTGTAAAAACTATTTTATCTCCTTTTGGAGAAACGGTTGCTTCCGCATCATAACCGGGCGAATTGGTTAATTGTTTTTTGATCTTTCCTTTTTGATCGGCCACAAAAATATCAAACTCGGGATATACAGCCCAAAGGTATTTTCCAATTTCCACCGGAGCAGCAGGGCAGGTATCATGTTTTAAATGCGTTGAAGCGTAAAGTATGTCTTTTCCGTTTGGCATATAATAACTACAGGTAGTTCTGCCTTTGCCTGTACTTATCATCATTGGTTTGTAATTAGTGTCAGCAGCGGCTTTTGAAAGATCCATTGTAAATATCTGATCGCAACTCAATCCCCATTTTTTATTATTGCTTTGAAAACTTACATGCTTTCCATTTGGTGAAAAATAAGCTTCGGCATTGTCACCTCCGTAAGTGAGTTTCTGTATATTTTTTAAATGTTTTTCCTGTGCAAGGCAAAAAGTGAGCGGAAATAAGAGGACAAAATTCAGTAACAGTTTCATTATAAAATTATTTAGTATTTTTTAAATCGCATTTGTATAACTCCTAAAAATGCTTCTTTAAAGATCTTCGAACTCATTTTACTAGTGCCTAATACGCGGTCAACAAATGTAATAGGAACCTCTACCAGTTTAAATCCTTTGCGATAGGCCGTATATTTCATTTCTATTTGAAATGCATAACCCATGAATTTGATATTATCAAGATCAATAGTTTCAAGAACTTTTCGTTTGTAACATTTAAATCCGGCGGTAGTATCTTTTACATTGAACCAAAGTATCAAACGAACGTAAAGCGAAGCAAAATAAGAAAGTAAAATGCGTTTCATATCCCAGTTGCTTACATTTCCACCATTTACATAGCGCGAACCAATGGCCAAATCGGCATTACCCTGACAAGCGCTTAGTAGTCTCGGCAGATCGTCTGGATTATGGCTAAAATCACAATCCATTTCAAAAATAAATTCGTAAGGTCGTTGCAAAGCCCATTTAAATCCGTGAATATAAGCGGTTCCTAATCCCATTTTTCCTTTACGTTCTTCAATAAAAAGTGCCTGAGGAAATTCTTTTTGAAGCTCTTTTACCTTTGTGGCTGTGCCATCCGGCGAGCCATCATCAACAATAAGGATATGAAAGGGTACGCTTAACGAAAATACCTTTCTGATCATCTTCTCGATGTTCTCGATCTCGTTGTAAGTAGGAATTATGATCAGATTTAGGCTCATTATACGGGATCGCTAATATAACAATAATTTATGTGTGGTATTTTAACGCAAACAGGGTATTTGTTAGTACTAAATGGAATTATTAAACATATAATGTTCGTTAAAAAACGATAATGGCTTCTGTTTTTAAAGCCCTTCTTTTAACTTTAGCCTATAATGAGCCTATAAATTAAAATCTATTATGAGAAAATTCCTTGAATCAAAATTATTCAGAGCCATATGGAGCATTGGCTTGGCAGCTTTATTGTATTTTATCTGCCCGCCATGTTTTAGTAAAACTACATTAGCAATTTTATTAGTAGTTCAACTAATCCTTATTAACGGCGCGTCTGTAATTGGTAATTGGGTTTGGGTAACGCATAGTGCGCGTT
>CAYYUS010000004.1:5223-20013 GCA_964474925.1 uncultured Akkermansia sp.
GCTTATTTATTTTCTCTGGTTTCATTAAAGCAAACGATACGGTTGGGTTCTCTTACAAATTGGAAGAATACTTTGAAGTGTTCAAAGCCGATTCAGGCTTAGGCATCTTTGATTGGTTGGCTCATGGCAGTTTACCTTTTGCTACCATCATTACGGCGAGTGAGATCATTCTTGGTATATTTTTACTATTAGGCTACAAACGTAATCTTACACTATGGTTATTATTCGCGCAAATTGCATTATTTACCTTCTTAACTTTTTATTCGGCCTGCTACAATAAGGTAACTACTTGCGGTTGCTTTGGCGATTTTTTAGTTCTAAAACCGTGGACAAGCTTCTGGAAAGATGTTGTGTTGATGGTATTGATCACTTTACTTTTTGCCGGAAAAGAAAACATCAACGAAATAGCTTCACCAATGCTTACGGCAACTTTTGCGGGAATAGGTTTCTTTGCATCCGTTTGGTTCCCTATTTATACTTATCGTAATTTGCCCGTATTTGATTTCAGAGCGTATAAGATCGGTGATAATATTAGAAAAAATATGGAGAAAGGAGCCGGTTATAAAGATGCGGAGTATAAAACATTGATGGTGTACGAAAAGATAAAGAATAATGATGAGAAAAAAGAAATGACCCAAGAGGATTATATGAAATCGAAGATATGGGAAGATACCTTGGTATGGAAGTTTGATACAATGATCACTACAATGGTTGCCGAAGCTATAAACGCGCCAAAGATCACCGATTTTAATATCACAAATATGGATGGCGTTGTTGTAACCGATTCCATTTTAAATATTAAAACAAATAATTATTGGTTGGTAGCTTATGATCTTGCAAAAACCGATGATGATGCAGCTTTGCATGCCAAGATAAATGATTTTTACAAATTAGCCCAATTGGAAAAAGTTCCTTTTGTAGCGCTTACCGCATCTGGTCCTAAAGAAATAGATGCATTTAAGCACAAGCACAATGCACTTTATGATTTTTTAATGGTAGATGCTACAGTTTTAAAAACAATGATACGCAGTAACCCGGGATTAATGCTCGTAAAAGATGCAACAGTGGTGATGGCCTGGCATTATAATAATTTCCCTGCTTATTCCGATGCCAAGCAAAAATACATGAAGTAAACATTGCCTGAATCGTTATTTTTTGTAATTTAGTTTACAAATTATTGCGATGAGAAATTTTTTACTTTCTGTTTTTTTGACCCTTGGTTTATTTGCTAATTCGCAAAATACTAAAGGTGATGTTTTTTTTGGTGCAGCTGTAGTTCACACTATTGATATTAACTTTACACAAACCGGTTATTGGGATTCGCTAGTTGCCAACTATATAACCGATGTGTATATGAAGTGTAATATCGTTGTAGACGGAAGTACACTTACTACAAGTGGTGTAAAATTCAAAGGAAACTCATCGTATAATAATCCAAGTGTAAAAAAATCGTTCAAGTTAGATTTTAATGAATTTGTGAACGGACAAAGTTACGATGGATTAAAAAAACTTAACCTTAACAACGGTTTTAAGGACCCAACTTTTATGAGGGAAAAGATCATGCTCGATTTCCTCATTCGTGCAGGTATTCCCGCGCCACGTTGTACCTACGCACGTGTCAATCTCAATGGTGCTTATTGGGGCTTGTACGTGGTGGTTGAAGAAATAGATAAAGATTTTTTGGATGATGAATTTAGTGATGATAAAGGAAATTTATTTAAAGGCGACCCTTCAGGCGACCTTAAATGGTTAGGAAGCAGTGTAAATACGTATACTACAAAGTATGAGTTAAAGACCAACGAAACCGCCAACAATTGGACCGATTTGGTTTATTTAATTGATAAGATCAATAATTCGCCTGTTGGTTTTCAGGATTCATTAAATAAAATATTACACGTTACCCCATTTTTAAAAGCATGGGCTGCCAGTAATATGTTCGCAAATTTGGATTCGTACATTGGAAGTGGGCATAATTACTACGTTTACCATGATAGCATCACAAACAAATTCAATTGGATCACTTGGGATGTGAACGAAGCCTTTGGAAATTTTACCCAAGGAATGAATTCAACTCAAATTGAGAATCTTGCCATTAATTATACCGGCGGTGGAGCAAACAACAGGCCTTTGTGTAACAAGATCATTGCTAATCCTGCATTGTATGCAAGTTATGTGAACGAAGTGTGTTATTTAACAGGCTATCATTTTTTACAGTCGTATTGGTTCCCAAAGATCGATAGTTTAAAAACAAAGATCATGAGCGACGTGTATGCTGATCCCAATAAATTCTTTACCAATGCCCAGTTTGATACCAATATTGATACAATGATCACTGTTGTTGGTAATCCCGGAAATCCCAACATAGCAGGTTTAAAATCTTTTTTTAATCGCAGACGAGTTTCGCTTGTTTCGCAAATGCTAACTAATAGTTGTAATGTTGGTTTAACTGAAGCAAAAGTTGAGACTAACTCTATTGTGATAAAACCAAATCCTACCAATGGAAGGGTATGGATAAATACAGGCGGCTCTGCAGAAAAGATAATATTTTATGATGTTTTAGGTAAGGAAGTAGGCGTTGAACTAGTAAAAGAAAATTCGGATAATGAACTCCAGTACTCTTTTGAAAAACGACCTAAAGGACTTTATTTTTGCAAGATAGGCTCTGAGGTGAAACGGATCATACATCAATAAGGTAAAAAAGCTAAGCTTTTACTAATATTTTCTTTGTAACTACCAAATTTTTAGTCCTTTTTACTAATGTTATTATTACGTTAGGATTTTGCTGCCATTGAAAAATTGAATAAATTTGATATACATATTTGTTCATAGAACAAAAAGATTATTGAAAGATGAAAACGGAATTGATTTCGAAATTAGAAGAACTGCTTACTAAAGAAGCAGGTGAAGTTGCTCTTGAAGTGCGTGCATTGCAAAAGGA
The DNA here is from genome assembly GCA_964474925.1 of uncultured Akkermansia sp. GTDB lineage: Bacteria > Bacteroidota > Bacteroidia > B-17B0 > Aurantibacillaceae > Aurantibacillus. The sequence continues at coordinate 8,162 of CAYYUS010000004.1, forward strand.
GTTTCAAAAAGTTTGGAGCATTGAATTTGAAAATGCCAAGCAACAGTTTATTGACGAAGGCGGAAAAGTAAAAGAGTTTGTTTACGAAAAGCAACCCGACGACAATAAGTTTGAAGCGCTATTAGAGAAGTACAAAAAACTTAAGAAAGAAAGCGAAGATCGCCTGGCAAAGGATCAGGATAAGAATCTGGAGATCCGTAAAGACATTATATCGAAGATAGGCGACTTAAGCAAACTAAGCGATAATGTTGGCGCAGCAGTTAGAAAATTGCAAGAACTACAAACCCAATGGAAGGAGTCGGGGCAGGTATCTCCCCATAAATACAAAGAAACACAATCGGAGTATAGCAAAGCCGTTGAAGATTTTTATTATAACCTAAAGAAGCCGAGCATTCTATTAAAGCATTTCGCAATGAATGGGAAGAAATTGGTCCGGTTCCTAATGAAAAGTGGGAAGAGATGAAAGCTGCATACAGAGCTGCATTAGACGAGACCTACGGAAAGATAAAAGGTTATTACAAGAATTTAGAAGAGAAAAAGGAAACTAACTTAAAGTCGAAACAGGAACTCATTGAAAAATTGAAGTCTATAACCGCTACAATTGATCTTAAATCGGTTTCGGCATGGAATACAAAGACCAACGAAGTTATTGCCGTTCAAAATGAATGGAAATCGGTAGGAAGAACAACGGAAAAGGATAACGAAAAGGTTTGGAATGAATTTAGAGAGCATTGCGATAAGTTTTTTGATGCGAAGAAGGAATTCTTTGCGGGGTTGCATGAGAAGTTTGCCGATAATCGCAAAGTAAAATTGGATATCATTCAAAAGGCAGAAGCATTTAAGGATAGTACCGATTGGGTAAGAACGGCTCAGCAATTGATGAGATTGCAGGAAGATTGGAAAAAATATCCATCTAATGGTGATAAGGAAGAACCAAAACTATTTGCGCGATTCCGTAAGGCGTGTAATGCATTTTTTGATGCCCGGAAAGCACATTACGAAGGTCTGGATGCGTCTTACGAAGGAAATTTAAAAGAGAAGGAAGCTATTCTTGCAAACTTAAATGCGTTTCAATTAACAGCTGATATCAATCAAAACCGCACGGCTTTAAAAGAGTTTGTTGCTGACTGGAATGCAAAAGGCATGGTACCTTTAAAAGATAAAAAACGCTTGAACGACGCTTTCTATAATAAGTTGGATGAATTGTACAATCAACTTGATCTTAGTAAGGCCGAAAAAGCGGCTATACAATACCAAGCTAAGATCGATCGTTTATTAGCATCCGAAAATCCAAAGGATCTTTTAAGTAAAGAAGCTGATTTTTTAAAGAAACAAATGGACGAGATCAACAATTCTATTCGTACTTACGAAAATAACTTAGGGTTCTTTAAAAATTCAAAAGGAAATAATCCTTTATTAAAAGAGGCACAAGATAAAGTTGCTTTTGAAAAAGCAAAGATCGAAGAGATAGGAGCGAAGCGCAAGATGGTTGTTGCTGAGCTTGGCAAGTTAAGAGAAACGGTAAATTCTTAAAAACACTATAAAGTAAAAGCCCTCAGAAATTTCTGAGGGCTTTTTTTATTTCAGTAATGTTACATGTCCTACCAAGTCGTGAGCTTTATTATTTATATCTACCACATTTGCTTTCCAAACATACACATCGTCTTTAATAGGCTCGCTACTTCCTTTTGTGTGGCCGTTCCATGATTCATCCATGTCTTCGGTTTCAAAAACTTTGTGTCCCCAACGATCGAATATGGTTATTTTAAATTTAATGATATTATATCCTTTAGCTTTAAAACCATCGTTTGTTCCATCATAGTTTGGTGTAAAGGTATTTGGAATATATATCGCGTAAGATTGTTTTAGTTTCAAAACTCTTGAAGTGGTATCCTTGCATCCAAATTTATTGGTTACTATTTGGAAGATCACCGGTTGTTGTTTATCAAGGTTAGTGAATGTATGCGTAAAGTTCTTAATTAAGAAGATGACTCCATCGTTGATGTAATATTTTACTTCATCCGCTCCAACAGCATCGCTGGTGATGTTTGAGATCGGCTCTAACTCATCTATCTCATTTGGTTCGGCAACAAAGGATGCGATTGGTTTTGGATAAACCTCTACAGCTTTTTGATGAATGTAAGTTGCCATACAACCACTATCACTTACTAATTTAAGCGTTACATCATAATTACCATTCGTAAAACAATGTGTTGGATTTTGTGTATACTCAGGTTTTGAGCCATCACCAAATAACCATTGGTAAGTACTAATGTTCCCTGTGCTAATGGTTGATTGGTTTGTAAATGTTACACATACACGCTCACAACCTTTTGGATCACTCATTGTAAATGTTGGAACCGGTTTTGGATTTACATACATTGGTTTCGACATTACATTTGTGCAACCAAATTCATTTTGTACTTCTAGTTTTACTAGGTAAACACCATTAGCAACATAATTATGTGCGGCGTATGAGTACACATTGTTCACATTACCATCGCCATAATATTGCCAAGCGTATGAAGTAATATTTCCGGAAGGTGAACTCGAAAGGTTTGTAAATTCGGTTCTATCACCTAAACACGTTGGACTAGCTTTAAAGTTAGCCACCGGATTTGGATGCACTACTACCAGATTTGTCACATTGCTTTGGCATCCGTTATTAGAAATAGCCATCAATTTGCAATTAAAGTTTCCATAGTTAGGATAAACCAGCGATGGACTTACAGTTGTTGTATCATCCCAAATTCCATCGTTCTCAAAATCCCAAAGCCATTTTGCTACATAACCGCTGCTAATGATAGTAGAGTTATTAAATTGTGTGGCTTGGTTATGGCAAGCAACATTATTTTGAAAACCAACTTGTGGTACAGCATATACGCTTATAGTTTTTGTTTGTTGAGCACTGCAACTATAATTTGAATACACCATTAAACTTACGGTGTAATTACCCGGTGAAGGATAAAAATAAGTTGGTGTGTGCACAAAGGCCGCAGCATTTTGCCCAAAGGTCCATAAGAACGTAGATAATGTTGCATTTTGAACACTGCTGTTATTTGTGATATTTAATTGATTCATAGCACAAGCATTTGGTATAGTGAAATCAGCAACCGGAATGGCGTGAACCATTACTTGTTTAATGATCGTATTCACACAATTCATATCGCTCACTGCTGTTAACTGCACATTGTAAGAACCATAACTAGGGAATGTATAGTTAGGGTTTTGCGCGGTGCTTGTATTGAATCCATTAAAGTTCCAAACGTAATTGGTTATGTTGCCTGAACTGATGTTTGAAAGATTTGTAAAGCTATTGGCTTGACCTAAACACACATCGCTTGCAACGTAATTTACATTAGGTAATGGATTTACATTTACAATACCGGTATAAGATGCAGTACATCCTAAATTGCTTACGGCAGTTAAAGTAATTGTTTTTGGTCCTGCGCTTGTATACTGCGTACTCGGATTAGTTAAGTTTGAATTTTGAAGATTAGCCAAATTCCAATTATAGCTTACAATGCTTCCAGCTGGTATGCTTGATGTATTTGTAAATGTGATCAAGCTGCTTTGGCAAACATTATTTCCTGCAAACGATGGAATAGGAGCTGGGTGAATTGTAAGTGTATTAACCCCTGTATTTGTACATCCAAAATTGGAAGTGGCGCTTAAGCTCACGTTATAGGTTCCGTATATTGGATACGTTGCGCTTGGGTTTGTGAGATTTGAACTTGTATTATTACCCAAACTCCAAGTATAAGATGTAATGTTACCCGAAGCAATGCTTGAGTTATTTATAAAGTTATAATTAAGAGCGCAAGGCGAAATACTTTGTGGACTAAACGATACGTTAGGCATTGGATAATTTGTAACCGTGTAAGTAAACGTTGGTCCTTGACAATTTGTTACCATGGTTGTTGTGCAGGTGTAAATTCCGGCAGCATTCACAACTAAACATTGGTTTGTTAAGTTAGTGGTGTTTGGTCCGTTCCAGGTGTAAGATCCAAAACCTGGGGGTCCACAAATTAAACTTGACGAACCGGCGCACATGCTTAGTGAATTACCTGTGGTGAATGCCGCGCAAACACCATCTATATAAGCGTATCCAAAGTGTCCGCCCAAAGCGCAATCGTAAGTTGTAAAACGAATGGTTACGTTTTGTCCTATGTAATTGGTAAGGTCAACAACAACACTTGTCCAGGGTTTGTAAACTACATTTCCCGGCCCATTTAAAAAGCCCGGAATATTTTGTCCGGCCGAAACATTATAATAGGTACAAGGAATAGCTGTATTAGTTGTATCAAACATCTCCACTACAAAAGCAGGTTGTTGAGCGGCGGTGTGTCCGGGGTCTTCAAATACAACGGCATATTTATAAGTGAAGTTTGCATTAGCAGCTGTAACAAAAAATGTTTGTTCAACTCTGTCTGCTTGTCCGTTCACATTATTATCGCCAATTCTTAACGAGAAATTACCACCCGGTGCAACAATTGGAAAACCTCCAAAAGGATCGAGGAAATTAGCGTTTGATGCCGCAGTAATAACTTGTTGTCCGCCCGGATTTAGGCAGCAACCTTGCGCGTTATATAAGGGGTGAAATCCTGAGCTGAGGGTCCATCCTGTTGTGCTTCCCGCTTCAAAATCGATGTTATTACATCCGGGAGGAGCACTTTGCACTTGACTAGAGTTGTTTAGTGCAGATTTCTGGTGTGATCCAGAGGTTGGAACAGAAATTGGGCTTCTGTTCATATCAAACCGTTTTGCTTTGAGAAATTCTTCTTTCTCAGCGGTATTCCAGTTTTGTTTGTTCGCGTAACCTTTCCAGTATTCAATACTGTGGTCCGTGATTTGGTTGGCGGGTGTTTGGCCTTGTACCATTACCTGAATGATAAATGCCAATAAAGCTGTGGCGTAGATTTTTGTTTTCATAGGAAATGAGTTTTAAGCAGATGAGTATTTTCCTTAATACTGTTTGTAATGTGTCCATTTTTAATGTTTGTGTTCTCATTATTAACGTGTTTTGGTTTTTTATTTGGTTTTTAGTTTTTTCACCTACCCTTGGAAACCTAGGTTTGACAAGGGTTTTGAGGTGTTGAGACTGTTTGTTACTATTTTTTACGTGTTTAATTTAAAAAAGTTCGCTTTTTGGGAATATTAGTTAGGAACAAATTTTTGTTAATTATTTTGAAGTCAAATCCAAAAAAAAGCCTCCATTAGTTCTCAAATTAAAAAAACAACAACATGGATAATGTAAATAACCCACAGACTAACCACCCGGTAAATACTAATACAGGAAGTAATTTCGGAGCACCAAAGAACCTTCCAAACGCGGTAGCCGTGTTGGTTTTGGGAATTTGTTCAATAGTAGGATGTTTTTGCTACGGGATCGTTGGTCTTATTTGTGGGATCATAGCGGTGGTATTAGCAAAAAAAGATATGGCTTTATATAAAGCTAATCCTAGTGATTATACGCTGCCATCTTTTACTAATTTAAAAGCAGGACGTGTTTGCGCTATAATAGGATTATCATTAAGCGCCCTTTATATTCTTTTCATTATTGTTTATGTGCTTATCCTTGGTGCGGCATTGTCAATGATGCCTTGGAGTTCAATGCATTAATGGTTGAATGGCTTGAGGCACACATGGGAACTTGTGTGTTTGTAAAATACTTTCATATGGAATGCCTGGGGTGTGGAACACAACGGGCATTCATTGCTTTGTTAAGGGGCGATCTAACTCTTTCTTTAAAGCTTTTCCCTGCTTTATTGCCTTATTTAACTACAATAATGGCAACGGTATTGCATTTGATCTTTAAGTTCAAAAATGGTGGGCTATTTGTAATGTGGGGATTTATTCTTTCGGCAGGAATTATGGTAGTGAGCTATGTAATAAAACTAGTCTCCTGAGAAAACTGTTTTTAATTCCTTTATATCATCCTTTACATTAAATAAACTTGAGAAAGGAACACCTGTAACTTTAAGGAATACAATTGTAGATGCTACAAAGGTGATGAAGTAGGCAATGTTTGTAGTGATGGCAGCTCCGGCAATACCATGTTTGGCAATTAATATCGGTGCAAGTATCAAAGTAGCTGCAAAACCAAAGAAATTATAAAAGCTCACCATTTTTATATTTCCAATTCCTGAAAAATAATGGCTAATGATCCCTGAGAAACTTAAAAAGATAATTCCTGGTGAAAGCATTAACATGGTTGGCTTACTTTGAATGAACTTATCTCCTAACAAAGTGGTGAATACATCTACAGGCAAAAAATAAATAACTACAACAGCCAATATGCTTACCAAAAAACAAAGCTTGGCAAATATCAATGTAAGTTTAATGCTATTATGTGTTTTTCCTAAGATCGCCACACGCGAAAGTAGAATAGGGGTTACAGAGTTTGTAATGATCAATACCGCTTCTATTAATGAGGAGGCTGTTGAATACAAACCAAGGTCATCTTTAGTTTCTAAAAGATAATAGCTAAAGCGACCACTCAACACGTACATTAATACGCCTGCTTGACAATACAAACCATTTTTTAATATGGGGCCTAATGTGAATTCGTTTTTAGTATCAGGCTTTAAAATGTAAACTAACACAAAGTAAGAGGAGATGATAAACGAAAGTGCAAATGAGATAATAAGTGGCCAAATGTATGAGTCAAGCGTGAAGTTACCGTAGAAGTTGGTGAACACAAAAATACCTACCAATAATGCAACCGGCTGAAAAATGCTAAGAAAATTATAGATCTTGTAATATTCCTTTGCAAGGATCACAACGCAATTAAATGTATTTAAAATAATAATGATAGAAGACACAAATAAAAGCCACGCATATTCGGATGGCTGTTTATGAAGTAAAACTAAAATAAGATTAGTGCCTACACTTGAGATGAGCGTGAACAACATGCCATTTAAATAGATTTTATTGATATTGAATTTTGCAATGAAATGAACTAAGCTATAACCTGTGTAGATCTCGTTGATCATTTGAATGATGGCAAGATTAAGCATGATCAAGCCTATTTCACCACGCGTGGTCATCCCTAAATAATTTGCGGTAACAATTAGTATCAAAAAGTTAACTACAGCAACGCTTCCTTTGGTAAATAAACTTTGTATGACCTTCTTTAGCATCTGAATGAGAAACTAAAATAAGTAAAAGATATTGTTTGATGAGATGATTTTAGTAATGAATTTCACTAGTTATTACGAAACTTTGTGCCTTCGTGTTGGAGTTCATGGTGAGCTTGTCGAACCATGGCTAAAAAATGATGATTGGATTGCTCGCTGTGCTCGCGATCCCTAAAGGGAGTTGCTGCTTAACAATTTTCAAAGCCTTTCAGGCTTTGTTTTATTTTTCCTACTTCGGCTTTTGAAAGATGAAGGATCTTTCAACGCCTCAGTAGGAAAAATAAAAACCCCCGCCGAAAAGGCGGGGGTTAAAATTGTTAGGGTAAATGATGGGATTCGAACCTATGTTCAAATTATCTGTCATATCAAGGGTTTTAGCCTATCGGTATCTTTTAGGTCACCTAATTAGCGTCTAACTAATGCTCTTTTAGATTTTACTTTTATAAATATAACAAAAATCAAGCTTACTAATAATCGAATTTGTTAGAATTTATTGAAAACTTAAACAAATGGTCGAATTTGTCAGGATTTTGTGAAAACTCAAAAAATTGGCAAATAAATCCAAGCTATCTTTGTTTTGAAATTCATTCGAGTTTCATCGAGAACGAAATCCGTAGAACGAAATCCGTAGAACGAAACAACATTGTTGAATGTTGTTGTCCCGTTTTTTAATGGGATATAATCGATTATAAACTTTTAATATTAAAAAAAATGAGTAAAAATGAACCCGTTAATCCAACTCCCGATAGACTATTGGATAAAAAAATTGAAGAAATGTTAAGTAACCCAGAAGAAATTGATTTTCATCAAGCCCGTCACATGGTGCTTTTACAGCTTCTGATAGGCCTAGAAGTGATAGAGACCAAATATGTGAGAGTTCTTCTTAGCGGAACTAATGGTATGGGTGTCGACAGCATTACAGATAGGCCGGATCAAATTGATAGATACAGTCAAAAAAGGGCGAGAATAGTTAATATCATAAAAGATTGGTTGCGGGAGCATTATATTTTGGTAAAGGGAAATAACCCTTTTGGTCGTGATCAGAGATTTGACGAAGCTATTGGCAAAATTCCAAACTTTGACATTCTTCTGGAGGGTATAGTTGGTTCGTTGCCACTAGATGAAAATAACAAACTTCCAAAACTGCGCGCTACAGAAGAAGGAAAATTAATTTTAATCGTTTTCGACGCAATTGAAGGATGTTATGAAGTCACCATGTCTGAACCAGGAAAAAAAATCTTCGCAGAGCATCAATTTAATACCTTGGTCGGATTTATTATCAAGCGATTTTTGTATGATTTCCCTATTATAGGCATTGATGATCCTGAGCGACTCGGTAAGAAGATCGATAATGTCATTAGACAAAATAAAAAGAAAAAGCTGGATTCTTAATCTGGTAAGTTCTTTAGAATCCAACATGTATGGATAAGCCGTACCTTTCCGTATTGAAAGACATAAAGGATAATACAATGAACACATCTGAAATAGTCACAAGAGCGGATCTAGCCGCATTTAAAAATGAGATTATATCTGCAATTAGAGAAAGGCAAACTCCAAATGAACAACCTCGATTTGTTACTGGGAAGGTATTGAGTGAAATTACTGGGGTAAAAAGCTACAATTCATTAATTAAGAATTTCGGTAGGTACAGCAAAAAGGTTGGCGGGAAGCTTCTTTTTGATCTTGCGGCTGTAACTGAGTCGCTAAAACAAAGGTAATTCCAAAGTATGTTTAACATAATTGAATTTGTTATTTCAGTACCCTCAGGGGAATCAAAATCGAACCTTTTAGGACAGTCCTTATCTCAAATAGACACCCTTAAGCATCTTGCCATATAAATTGTTAAAATCCATTCAAATGAATCATGAGGTTATAAGAAAGGCGGTAGTTAACCGCCTTTTTTCATGCTCCATAATACTCTGTGCTTAAAATATCTCGGGTATGAAATCCTACCTCGGACATTTCTTTCAACTGGTTTTCATCCAAATCATAGTTCTCAGGTAAAGGCACTTTTGCTTTTACTCGACCACTAGTGTTTTTCTTTGCTTTATAGTTATTGATCATTTCAGCCTTCTCTGCATCAGATAAAAGGAGATCAACCGCAACGTTAGCACCATACTTTTTAAATGCTACGGAGGAAGGAATAAAATTCACTCCTAAAGCATGATTTTTTATAACATTAACTTCAAATATATACTCTCTTGAAGTTCTTTCGTTTTTGGCAATATGTTTTGCCAATTCTTTTTCAATGGCTTCCCTCGCTTGAGGGTTACCTTCCGATGGTGCCCATAACATTGACAAGCCATCTAAATCAAACTGTGTTAAGTCTATCATTCTATTTTATTTTAGCTGTTCTATGACATATAACGTGCCATTAATTGAAACGGCAATTTTGTCATGCACTTTTGTAAAAGAGTGAGTGAAGGGGTATTATCGACGAGTAAATGAGGGTGTCCGCATCAATCTATATCTTTTTTCCGTTCTCAACTGCCAAGAGGTTCATTAAAGATCGGATATAGAGCAGAACGAAAATTTTTATTTTAGTATTTATGGAATTCCCTTAATTTTTCTTGATAGCAGCCTCTTTCTAAACTATCGAATAATTCAAGACTCCATAATGGATAATCAGTTTTCCATTTTTCAAATTGTTCAATATGTTTTAATTCCTTTAATGGTTTTATTACTATTGGTTCGCCATTTCTTTGTTTGCCTATAAATTGATCATTAATGAATTGAAATTCTGCAATCTCAAAATTATCTCGATCAACTCCCATTTGCATTACCTCCGAAAGAATACATCTTGCAATTCTTATATGTAAAACTTTTGGGTTCATTTTGTTGTTATAAAATAAAACTGATGCGAAATGTCCTAGATAAGGTCTTTCATTAATTTCTAATATAAACCCTTTTTGGATAAGTTTATTTAACTCTGAATTAATGCTTTTAGTACATAGTCTTCTTTCTAACCGAAGGCTCACATCTTCATAAACATCATTCATAAGATCAAATATTGAATAAATATTTATGAGGAAGCTCAAACTACCCTTGAAAATCTTTGGGTCGTGAACCTTCTTATTTCTGATTCTTCTTAATTGGTGTAATTCGGTTATTTCAGTCGTTTCAAAATAACTGTTTTCAAAAAACCAGTTGAACAACACCTCTAAACTATCCTTTTTTTTAAGTCCATTCTTTAATTCTTTACTACGAATACGCAAAATCTTCTCTAAGGTAAAAATGGCCTTCGTATAAGCTTCATCAATAAAATTACTTTTGTAATAGGAATGCAAAAGCAAATCATTGACTGTTTCAATTTCTCCTCGAATATCTTCCGCAATTTTTGGATTGATATATATATCCTTCAGAATTCGATCATTGAATTCGTCTAAAGAAATATCCCAAGCACTATTCTTTACTAATTTCTTTTCGGACATTTTATCTTTTAATTTTTCGGCGGGAAATTCTTTATGCTTTTAAAAATAATCTCATAATCTTCTTTGAGTTTTTTATTATTTTCTTCAAAGAACTTCCTCATGTTCTCGTCGGGATGACTCTGAGAATATAAATCATTCATCTTTTGCCCAAATTCATTAAACTTTAATACAAAATCATTTAAATAATCTCCATATCTCTTTGGTTCTTGATCATAAATACAGTATTGCACAAAATCCTTACAATTCAAATTTAAAATACTATAAATATCATACTCGAATCTTTCAGCTTTTTCATATATTTCTTCAGGTGTGAAGTCGTTATTAGGAATTTTATAAATCGCCAAATGGCTTTCGTCATGTGGCTCAATAAACTTATTTTTATTTAATATGTTGACGTTTCTAATGTCAGTCATTTCGATTAATTTCTCATTGCCATTTTTGTCAGTACCTAAAACAATACCATAATGGTATTCATCCATTAAATCTGTGAAAAAACCCTTGGCAAGTGTTCTAGCGACAATAGTTCCAGTTTTAGCAAACTTTCCATTAACATTGATTCCTTGTACCTCTATTGTAGGTAAATTACTCATAAAGCCGAAACCCGAATTCTTTTTAAATTCGCCAATCATTTTTTGGGATGATTGATGCATTTTAATTGATTGAGCGGCAAACGTGCTCATCAAATGCGACATTAGATATAACATTTCCATATATTAAATCTAGTTTAATCTGTTTTTAAGAAATCACAAGAGCCTACAAGATCCTTAAATTGTTTATCAGTTAATAGTTTGTTTATCTTTCCATCATCTGACTTTATTAATATTTTAGGTTTTCCTTCGGCTTCAATAGTAATTGTTGTTGATACTTTATCATAAGGTATTTTGTATTCAATCCCTTTGATTTCATATAAGTTATTCTCATATTTTATGAAAGTATTTGGTAAAACCCAACAACCATGCGACTCATTATCCTCAAAACTCACGTGAATAGGTTGGTTTTCGTATGTAAATTCTTCCAAACTAATTTTAATGGATTCATCAAAATTGTAGAATTTTTCTAGACTCAATCTTAACCCTTGATTTAAAAAATTCTGTTGAAACATTTTAACTGTATCTAGCGTCCATTTAATATCATATGTCCCTTTAGAATAATTCAGATTATGTGATACAAGTCTAACTTCAATACACTTCAGTCTTCCTTTTTCATCTGTTGTTGTAGAGGGTCTAATATCGTAAAGTTCAATATCTTTATTTAATGGATTATTCTTTGAACTCTGTGCATA
>CAYYUS010000005.1:0-18789 GCA_964474925.1 uncultured Akkermansia sp.
ATGGTCCAGCTTAAAGGCCCCCAAAACACCACATTGTCGCCACCAAAGTGAATGTGCGGTTGGAAGTGTGCTAATAATTCTTCAAAGTCGATATTTAAACCAACCGCTAAAGGGATCAATCCTAAAATGGCGGCAGTAGCAGTTAAAATTACCGGTGTCATACGCGTTCTTCCTGCGTCAACTGTTGCTTCCCATAAACTAACACCTTTGTGCCGCGATTCTTCGGCAAATTCTACCAGTAATATTCCATTTCTGACGACTATTCCAGCCAAGGCAACAATACCAATACCCGTCATAATAATACTCATATCCATTTTAAATATTGCTGTGCCTAACAATACACCTATCACACTTAAAAGGATCTCAGATAAAATAAGAATTGGTTTACCTATTGAGTTGAACTGAAGAACGAGCACTAATAAAATTATTCCAATAGAAGTTCTTAAAGCGCTTCCAAGGAATGCTCCAGTTTCGGCTTGCTCTTCTTGTTCCCCTGTGAATTTTACTTCTACTGCGCCGGTTGGCTTGTAATCTTTGGCAGCTTCTTGTAATTGGGCAACAACATTGTTGGCATTAAATCCTTCTAATACGTCAGACGATAAAGTGATCACGCGTTTATTTTGTTTACGTTTAATTCCACCGTACGTATTTTCATAACGAATATCGCAAAATGCAGAAAGAGGAACAGAACGTAACTGACCGCCCATGTTCATGTCGCGGAAAGTGATCTTGATATTTCTGATCTGTTCGATGCTTGTGCGTTGATCGTATGCATAGCGTAATTGAATTGGATATTCATCATTGGCATCGCGAAATTTACTTGGGTTATCAATTCCAAATACCGCTTTACGAATCTCCATGGCTAATTGCACCGATGAAATACCTTCGCGATTAGCACGCTCGCGATCAATATCAAAAACGATCTCGGGTTTGTTGGCCACAAAATCTGTTTTAAGATCTGCAACACCGGGTACTTCTGCCTCCTCTAAAAAGCGCTTTAAGTTCTTTCCGTTCTCAACTAACTCTTCAAACTTATCACCTTTGATCTCAATATTAATGGGTTTACCAACGGGAGGACCTGCTTGTTCTTTATTGGCAGTGATCTCGGCACCGGCAATGTTCCAATCTAATTTTTGAAGTTGGATCAAATAATCCATTGTGCTTTGACCATTACGCTCTGCAAACTCAACAAAATTAATAGCGATCTTTCCGCGATTAGAATAAGAACTTTGATCTTCATCTTGAGGATCGGTAACACCAATGGTAACGTTTGTAATAAGTGAAGAAACAATTGGGTTATTCTCTCCAACTATTTTGTTCACTTTTTCTTCTACGATCTTCATTACTTGATTGGTTTTGTATGGATCGGTCCCTTCAGGTAATTTAACGTAAACAAAAATATTGTTAGGATCTCCTTGCGGAAAGAACACCACGTTTGGTTGACGAACGATCATGAGTACAATAGAAAGTACAAACAAACCAAGCGTCATGAGTAAAAGTTTGTAAGGACGTTTTAATGCCCAGATCAAAACATTGGTATATTTTCTTTGAACAGCAGGCCAAGTTTTAGTTTGGAAATTCTCTATCACTTTATATAAGAACAAGCGATGCGCGAGCATAAATAATGCGAAGAAGATCATTAAGTTTCCAATGGCAAGATGACCACTAGCATAACTTACAATAGCAATTAATCCATAAACACTTAAACGCATCACAGATTTACGATTGATGCGTCCGTAATTTTTAGCTTCTTCATCGTGTGGTTTCATGAAATCAACCGCAAATACCGGATTGATGATATAGGCTACAAATAAGGATGCAACTAAGGTGATGATCAAAGTTATTGGTAAAAAGTACATGAACTTTCCGATCATGCCTGGCCAAAATGCAAGAGGAATGAAGGGTGCTAGAGTAGTTATGGTTCCGCTTAATACCGGTAAAAATACTTCACCTGCGGCCATTTTTGCCGCTACTTTTATATCTCGTTTTCCATTATCGAATAAGCGATGCGTATTTTCAATTACCACAATGGCATCATCCACCACAATACCTAAGGCTAATAAAAATGCAAAGAGTACAATCATATTCATGGTAAAGCCAATGCTTGGCATGAACATAAAGGCAATGAACATCGAAAGCGGAACAGATAGGGCCACAAACAATGCATTGGTAACTCCCATAAAGAACATGAGAATCATGGTCACTAATATAAAACCAATGATGATAGTATTGATGAGGTCGTGCAGAGTAACTTTTGTTTTATCAGATTGATCGGCGGTGGTTTTGATCACAACACTTGGAGGAAATTTTGTTTCCTCAAGTTCTTTAATGATGGTTTTAATGTTATCAGAAGCCGAGATCAAATTCTCTCCTGCACGTTTGATGATATTTAAAGTAATTACATTTTTTCCGGCTAAACGTGCGTAGCTTTCCGATTCGCGAGCGGTATCAACAATGGTTGCAAAATCTCTTAAGTATAATCGTGCGCCTGATTGTGAACCGATCACTAGATCTTTTATTTCTTCAATAGATTTAAATTCGTTTTTTATGCTGATGGTTCTTTTGGTCCCATCCATTGGAATTTGTCCGCCACTAATAGAGATGTTCTCGCTTCCTATGGCACGTTCAATATCACCCATGCCCATTTGCATGGCTTGCATTTTGTACATATCTAAGTTCACTTGGATCTCGCGATCGGGAGCACCAACCATTTTTACTTCCGTGATCTCTTTTAAACCTTCAATACGATCTTTTAATTCGTCGGCATAAATTTTTAATTTGTTCAACTCCATATCACCCGCAATGTTGATATACATGATAGGCATTTCAGAGAAAGCTAATTCTTTTACAAAAGGAGCACGAGTGATGGAGGCGGGAAGATCGGGTTTTGCTTCGTCAACTTTATCTTTGATCTGCTGACGAGCCTTATCAACGCTAACACTTGTATTAAATTCTACAGTGATAAGCGATACATCCTGCATGGAGTTACTCGTTAGTTTTCTTACGCCCGGAATTGATTTTAATTTTTTCTCAAGAGGTTTTGTAATGGTGTTTTCAATATTAGTTGGAGAGTTACCTGCGTAAACCGTACTAATGAAGAATTTTGGAACTACAATGTCCGGAAAACTTTCTTTAGGAAGAGAATTGTAAGAGCTGATCCCCATAAGGGTGATAATAACAATACCAATATAAATGGCAGTTTTATTATCAATGGCCCAACTACTTGGTTTAAATTGTTTGAAATCCATATGTTTAGTTTTTTAGTGGCAGTTGGCGGTCAACAGTATTAACTGCATACTTCTACTGCGTACTTTAAATTATTTTTTAATCTTTACCAGATCTCCTTCATTTAATCCTTCGTATCCTGAGGTGATCACATTATCAGTTGCACCAATGCCATCAAGTATTTCAACCCTTCCGTTGTATTGTTTACCTAAGGTGATATTACGTCGCGTTGCTTTATCATTTTCAGAGATCATAATGTACGATTGTCCATTAAGATCTTTTTGCACAAAGCTCAAAGGAACAGATAGTACTGGTTTTGCTGAACGATAATCATTGATATTAAGAATGGCGATCTGATTAGGATGATATTCTTTTTTATTGTCAAGATTGATCTCAACACCAAATGTTCTGAACATAGCACTGATGGCTCTTGCTGAGTAACTTATTTTTGAAGTTAATGTATCATTTGAATCCGGAAATGTGATCATTACTTCATCGCCCTTATGAACTTTAGAAGCATAGCTTTCTGCAAGGTCGGCTTTGATCTTTAAATTATTGAAATTGATCACGCGAATAGCAGGCATGCCCGGCGCAGTAAGCTGACCAAGTTTAATATCTATGGCATCTACAGTTCCATCAATTGGCGAAATGATCTTACTCATACGAAGTTGTTCTTGCAAAGCGTTCATTTTTTTGTCCATGCTTTCTTTTTGCGTTTTAGCTTGAAGAAATTGAACTTCAGTACCTATCTTTTGATCCCACAAAGCTTTTTGTTTCTCATAAAGTTGATTCACAAGTTCGGTGTTTGTTTGAAGATCGCCGATGGTTTGTTGAATGGCTCGTGCATCAGTTTCCGCTAATACTTGTCCTTTTGTTACTTCATCGCCAACCTTCACATTTATTTTTGTAATGGTTCCCGGAATTTCTGAAGCCAGCGACACACTTTCTTCGGCGTCAACTCTTCCTTGTACATTGATGTAAGTTTTAAAAACTTCAGCAACCAATGGCGCTGCTTCGATGAGTACGAATTTTTTACCAGAATCGCCTTCTAATTTATTGATCTTGGCAGCGATCTCCGATAATTGCGTTTTTAATTCAGCTTGCTTAGCCTTTAAGCCAGCAAGATCTTCAGTTTCTTTAGATCCGCACGATGCTATGAACACGGTGAGCGCGATCAGCATTGTTTTTGACCAACTTGTAATTTGCATTTTGTTTTTGTTTGTGAACGACATGATCATATATTTAAATTTTATTTAACTAAATTTCCTGTTGCTTTTAAGTAATCTATTTTCGAAACGAGGGCCTCGTAAACTGCATTATAATAATTAACCTCCGATTCGCGAACGGATGTTTGTGCGTTTAAGATCTCTAGATTATTACCTACACCTTGCTCATATTTTTTTTGTGCCACTTCGTAAATGTGTTTAGCTAATGCCATGTTGCGCTTATTGCTTTCGAGGGTTTTTAAAGAGTTGTTGAAGGTAATAGCGGCAATAGTAGATTCCATTTGTGAGGCCATTTCTAAATTGCGCAATGTATTGACGTTCTTTTCCAGTGTTATTTTGGCTTGTTGGATCTTGTAGTGGCGTTGCATGCCGTCAAAAATATTAAGGTTCAATGTTATTCCTACCAACCCAATTGGATACCATTGTTTCATGGCATTTGTTTTGTCGTTCTCAAATATATTTGTGTTACTTCTTTGTGTGTTCAATTGATAGCTCGCATAAGCTGCAAGTGTTGGTAAATAACCCCACTTCAATCGCTTCACATCGGTTTCAGAAAGATTTTTTTGCGAAGCTACCAACTGGTAATCACTTCTTTTTGAAATATCGATGTTGGTTATTCCTAATTCCTGTTTAAGATCATCGGTTAAATTAAGACTATCGGTTAAGCTTATCTCGTCGTAGATCTTGTAGCCCATTTGAAATTTTAATAGATATTCTCCGGTTTTTATAAGTTGAGCTACCTTGTCTTTTTCAGTTACTAAATTGTTGTTTGCCACTTCTAATCTCTCCACATCAATTTGTTCTACAAAGCCTTGCTTATTATAGGCTTTAAGATCAGTAAGTGTTTTGTCGAGTCGGGTAATATTTAGATCTAATAATTTTAGTCGTTCCTTCCCAACTAAAACACCGTAGTAGGCTTTTGAAACTTGCGCTACAAGTTCTGTTTTTGTGCGTTGAACATTTATTCTTGAGAGATTTAGAAATTCTTTTGAAACTTTTAATCCAAAAATGTAATCGGTGCTAAATAATAATTGTGAGGCGCTAAAACCTGCAGTAGCGCTATATTGTAAACCAAACTTAACGGCCATGTATGCATCGGCTGGCGCCGTTCTGTCAAATGCACTTAATGGAAAAAGAGAAGTTGGGATCGCTAGGTAATCCTTAAAATCAATACTTCCGCTTATTTGAGGTAAACCTAGTCCGGTTATCTCTTTTTTTCGATACACGGCACTTTTTTGATCTAATTCAGCGTTGGAGTAATTTGGACTATTCTTTAGAGAATATTCTACAGCTTCTTGCAGACTAAAAGAAGTTTTTTGCTGTGCAAATGCAATTCCGCTCAATAGAACGAAACCTGCTATGAGTTTTTTTATCATATTATTCTTCTTCAATGTTCTTATATTTATTAATTAGTTTATGCCCTTTTAATGTGCAAACGCCATATAAAAAATGTTCGGTGATGGCCAATTGCACATCTACCATGTTTGCTTTATCAGTTGTGAAGAATGCACCGTTGAGTGTCATCTCAATGTTCTCAACACGCAACTTGGCCATTAGTTTTACATTGATGTCATTGCGGATATAACCATCTTTTTGACCCTTTATTAAAGTGTTCTCTACCATCTCCTGAATAAACCCACTCTTGAATTTTTGAAATTCTTTCCAGGTCTCAGGATAGTATTTGCTTAGTTCATGAAACACGATAGGATTTATCTTACTAAAGATCTCGCGCATTTCTTTCATCATTTCAAACACTTCGGCTACTACATTTTGTGTGCCATCGTGAATCTTATTGAAACGACATTTATCATTCTCTATGCTATGTTGCATCAGCGAATGAACGATCTCATCTTTTTCTTTGTAGAATTTGTAAATGGTTTTTTTGCTCATACTTAAATGACGAGCAATATCATCCATGGTAATATTTTTGATGCCGTATTTAAATATCAGATCTTCGGCACCTTGTAATATTTTACTTTTTGTAGACATTTGTTGCATTTCGGGGACAAAACTATGGAAACTTTAATTGTTTTGCAAGTTTCCTGTATAAAATATTTTTTTCGCATCTTTACGGTTGGTTATGGTTAAGGAAAAACAGAGCTTTTTAAAACGTACCAGACATTGGCTTAATACGGCCTATCGTTTGGTAATACTTAATGATGAGACATTTGGCGAGAAATTCTCGGTAAAGCTTTCGCCTTTAGGCCTTATTATAGCCATTTCAGCCGTTACGATTGTAATGACAACACTGGTTATCAGCTTGATAGCTCTAACTTCGCTCAGAGAATACATTCCTGGTTACGGTAATGTATATGATAGACGAGAGCTTTTAAAGATCACACAACGAGCCGATTCGATCGAACAAACCTTAGACGCGAAGGAAGAGTATATAAATAACCTTATTAATGTATTTAATGAAAAAGAGGAACCAAATCCTTTAAAGCCAAAAAAGGATTCTCTAAAAGATTATTCAAAGATAAATAGTGAGCCATCAAAAAATGATCTTGAGTTTAGAAAGGAAATAGAAGAAAATAAAGGTAATCAAGCAACGGTAGCGTACACAAAAACAAAAGCATTGAACGATCTGGTTTTTTATAGTCCGGTAAAAGGATTGGTTACTACATCGTATAATATACAAGAAGATCATTTTGGTGTTGACGTTGTTACAAAGCCTGACGAAAGTATAAAAGCACCGTTGGATGGAACAATTATTTACACAGGCTTTACGGTGGAAGATGGTTATATCATTCACATTCAGCATGGAAATAA
Organism: uncultured Akkermansia sp.; assembly: GCA_964474925.1. Lineage (GTDB taxonomy): Bacteria > Bacteroidota > Bacteroidia > B-17B0 > Aurantibacillaceae > Aurantibacillus. The sequence goes on from CAYYUS010000005.1 coordinate 7,221, forward strand.
TTTAATGAGTGTGTTTAAACATAACTCACATTTAAATAAACGAACCGGTGAACGTGTAAAAACAGGCGAGGTAATTAGCAGCGTTGGAAACACCGGGATGAATAGTAAAGGACCTCACATGCATTTTGAATTGTGGTATAATGGAACACCTGTTAATCCTGAAGAATTTGTTTCTTTCTAAAGTAAGCCCTACTTAAGAAAAGCGTATTAAAAAGAGCAAAGAAGCTTAAACCACTTTGTGTTTCCAAAGTATCTTCAAACAAAAAGGAAACTATGGCGCTGATAAAAAATAACCAGTATAAAGCGTCGAGTTGGTTTCGTAAATAGAACACTGGGAAAAACAACGACAGTAAAAATATCCCTAATCCAACTAATCCTAAGGCTACAACAACGGTTACAAATTGGTTGTGCGGTCGTTTGTACCATTCTTTATCTAAGGGCGAACCCGAATGTTCATAGCATTCGTTCATTTTATCTTGAACATCGCCGGTGCCTGTTCCAAACAACCATTTTTCGTTAATGGCGCATAAGGCCGCTTTTAAATAAAATAAACGCATGGTAAAAGAATGTCCGTTAACTCTACCATCATTCTTGTATTCAAAATAATCGTACATCAATTCGTAAACACGTTTGTAAAAGAACGACCATTTTTGATAATTGATATTGGATATTCCCTTGGCAATTTCAAGGATATCGTCTTTACTTAAATTACTAATGCTTACCGAATCCTTTATTTCGCCTTTACTGGAAATATATCTTACCAATGTAAAATATCGATCAACATTGTATTGAGTTTTAAGATCGAACGAATCATTTGGCGCGCGCTTGTTCCATTCTTTTTGTAATTCTAATGGTTGAATGTTTTTGTTCACAATGAAACCGTTCTCCACCTGATTTGTGAATACATAAGTATCAAACGCTCTTCCTGATCTCGACAAAGGCAGATCTTGATTCACCGAAACATTCTTCACGTCAAAATTCTCTTTGTAAAAGTTCTTGATGCTATTTATAAAATAGAGGCTGGCCGAAATAAAAACAATGGAAAGCACCGCAAATCCCATTTTGCTTTGTTTAAATAACACAAAGGTTAGGAACAGTGCGGTGATGATGATGAGATTGGCAAGCCCTGTCATTAAACCCAGCGCGTATAAACCAATGATAAAATAAAGTACCAGCGAACTAAAGAATGCTTTTAATTTGAATTTATCATAATGCATTACAAAGTACACGCAAAAAATGATGGCCATATCAATTAAAAAACCTAATCGGATATGACTCATGAAACGCGAAACATCTCTTACGGTTTCGGTATCATGCAAAAGTTTGTTGTAGATCAAACACCAGGCGATATTGATAAAGGCACCGAGAATAAAACTATAAAAAAGATAATGTAATTCTTTTTTTGTGATGGGCGCCGTTGTAAAAAAAATAAGAGGAAGAAGGATCAAAGGAATTTTTGTACGCACATCTTTTAAACCATCTTGCAAATTTTCGGAATAAGAAAGTCCGATCACATGAATAAAAAAAATGGCACTAAGTACCCAAAATAATTTATTGCTTTTTAGTTTTTCCCATTTCGCAAAAAACTTTCCTTCCAATAACCAATTACCTAATAAAATAAATTGCGGTACACTTGTTGGAACTGTTCCTAACATAACACCTAAAAAAAGGGCGCAACAGCCGAATAAAAAAATGGTCCTATGGATCTTATCAGAAAACACCAATAAGAGAAACATAGAAACAGCCTCTTTATTGCCTTAAACGTTAAAAAACGTGAATGAAACTTATTAACAAAAAGTTGAAAATTTACATCGTTTTAAGCAACTGAGCCTCAATTATTTGAAGCCTTCAAAAAACGCCTTTCTCCATCTAGTTCAATACTCACTTTTACGAAGGAGCGCGACATTAAAAAATCGTGAGCCAAATGAGGCCATTCAATAAAGCAATACGTATTGTGTTTTAGATAATCTTCAAAGCCGATATCAAATAATTCTTCTTTATTTTTTAAACGGTATAGATCGAAATGAAAGATGGTATGTGTTGGTGTTTTGTATTCGTTTACGATAGAATAGGTAGGACTGCTAAAATGATCATTGCTGCCTAGCTGTTTACAAAGTTCTTTTATGAATGTTGTTTTACCCGTACCCATTTGTGCATCAAAAAGGAATACGTGTTCATCTTTAAAAGTTTGCAATAATTCTTTGGCAACTTGCGGCAGGCTTTCTAAAGAAGTAATATCTCTTTTGAATTCCATTACAATTTATTTTGCGCTTAAGGTAATATAAGGAATGATCATTTCCTCCAAGCTAATTCCACCATGTTGGAATGTATTCTTGTAATAATTTACATAGTAATTAAAATTATTTGGATAGGCGAAGAAACGAGTTTCTTTAGCAAAAATAAATCTCTGACTCACATTTACCTTGGGTAAAAATGCATCACTCGGATTTTTTACTTCAAACACTTCTTTAGGATTATAATCTAAAGCTTTGCCTTGTTTGTAACGTAAATTATTATTCACGTTCTTATCTCCTAGAACTTTGGTTGGTTCTTTTACGTGTACAGTGCCATGATCGGTGGTGCTCACCAATTTTATTTTTTTATCGGCTAACTGTTTAATGATATCATGCAAAGGCGAATGTTCGAACCAGCTTTTGGTGATACTTCTATAGGCAGGCTCATTATCTGCCAATTCGCGGATCACTTCCATATCAGTTCGTGCGTGGCTCAACATATCCACAAAATTATAAACGATCACATTGAGTTTATTGTTCAATAAATTACTCAAATTCTCAGTTAATTTTTTTCCGGCTGCAAAATTGGTGATCTTGGTATAACTCATTTTCAGGTCTTTACCCAAGCGTTTGAGTTGTTCGCGCATGAATTCTTCTTCGTGCATGTTCTTTCCGCCTTCATCTTCATCATTTAACCATAAATTAGGAAAACGCTTTTGCATTTCGCTTGGTAATAAGCCGCTAAAAATGGCATTACGCGCGTATTGAGTTGCCGTTGGTAAAATACTGCAATACGTATCTTCACTATCTACTTTATAATAATCCTCAATAATGGGTTGAATGATCTTCCATTGATCATAACGTAAATTGTCGATCACTATCAAAAACACTTTATCAGAGGTTTCCAATTCCTTCATGAATTTATTTTTGATAAGTGTATGACTCATCACCGGTGGATTTTTATCTGAACCATTCAACCAGTTGAAATAATTTCGCTCAACAAATTTAAAGAACTGAGAATTCGCATCCGATTTTTGCATCACCAATACATCGTACATGCTTTTATCCTGTACAGCATCCAATTCCAGTTCCCAAAATATCAGTTTTTTATATACGTCGGTCCATTCTTTCCACGATAATTTATCACTCAGCGTTATACCTATTTGGCCAAACTCTTTCCGGTATTCGGTATTTGTTTTTTCAGAAACCAAACGTTTATTATCCAGAGCTTTTTTAAGTGAAAGCAATATTTGATTGGGATTTACGGGCTTTATAAGATAATCAGCAATTTTACCTCCTATGGCATCATCCATAATGTGCTCTTCTTCGCTTTTAGTGATCATGATCACCGGAAGATGCGGATGAATTTGTTTTATCTTTACAAGGGTTTCTAGGCCTGAAATACCAGGCATATTCTCGTCTAGAAGAACTGCGCTAATGTTGTTCTTCTCTTTTACAAGATCAAGGGCCTCATCGCCACTGCAAGCCGTTACCACATCATATCCTTTTCCATTTAAAAACAGGATATGTGGTTTTAAAAGATCAATTTCATCGTCAGCCCAAAGAATAGTAATTTTGTCCATAAATTAGTGTTATTACAAATAACGTATTAAATTTAAATTAATTATAGCACTTAACAGAATTTAGTTTTAAATGACCAAAAACAAGCGGAAAATAATCAACGATCCTATCTATGGTTTTGTTAGTATACCAAGTGATCTGATCTATGATCTGATCAATCATAAATATTTTCAGCGTTTACGACGCATTAAGCAATTGGGCCTAACCAATTTGGTTTACCCCGGTGCTTTACACACCCGTTTTCATCATGCCATTGGTGCTATGCACCTGATGCATGAGGCTTTGCTCACATTAAAACAAAAAGGCGTTGTAATAACCGAAGAGGAAGAACAGGCAACGCTATGCGCTATTTTATTGCACGATATTGGTCACGGACCGTTTTCGCACGCTTTGGAGCATAGTATTGTTCGAGAAGTTAGCCACGAGGATATTAGTAGTTTATTGATGGAAGCTTTGAATAGAGAGTTCAAAGGAAAATTAACCTTAGCCATTAAGATCTTTAATGATGCTTATAAGAAAAGATTCCTACATCAATTGGTGAGTTCGCAATTGGATATGGACCGCTTGGATTATTTAAAGCGTGATAGTTTTTTTACCGGCGTGAGTGAAGGGGTTATTAGTAGTGACCGTATCATAAAGATGTTAGATGTGGTGAACAATAATTTGGTAGTAGAAGTAAAAGGAATTTATAGCGTTGAGAAATTCTTGATCGCCCGTAGATTGATGTACTGGCAAGTGTACTTACACAAAACAGTTTTAAGTGCCGAAACATTATTGGTAAATATTTTAAAACGCGCTAAAGAGTTAAGTGCGCAAGGGAAAGATCTGTTCGCAACGCCAACGTTCAAAAAATTCTTGCAAAATGATTATACTAAAAAGGATTTCTTGGACCCCGATGTATTAAATGCCTTTGCCCGTTTGGATGATACAGATATTTCGGCCAGTATAAAAGGTTGGACAGAAAGCGATGATCGCATTTTGAATTTGCTTTGTAATAAATTGATCGATCGACAATTATTCAGAACAGAATTGCAAAGCACGCCGATCCTTACAGCTCACAAAAATAAAATGATAGAAAGAGGGATGAAGAAATACAAGGTGACCAGAAAAGAATCCTCGTATTTTGTGTATGGTGATAGCGTGAATAATAGCGCGTATTTAGATAGCAAGTTCCACATAAATATTTTAATGAATGATGGTAGCCTGAAAGATGTGGCCGACGCAAGCGATCAATTGAATTTGCAGAAGTTGAGTCAAACGGTCACCAAATATTATTTGTGTTATCCAAAGGAATTGGGGGATTAAAAAAAACCCCGGCATTTCTGTCGGGGTTTTGTTATTTGTGTTGTTCAAACACTATTTAAAGTCTATTAATTCTACATAGAATTGCAACCATGCATTTGGAGGAATTGCTCCCGGATAACCGCGCTCCCCATAACCTAAAGCCGGAGGAATCACTAATTTTATTTTTCCACCTGGTTTAATAAGCTGAACTCCTTCTGTCCAACCTGCGATCACTTGATTTAAACCAAATTCAATTGGTTGTCCACGTTGAAGTGAGCTATCAAAGATCTTACCATCCATAAATTTACCTTCGTAATGTACCTTTACAGTATTTGTTGCTGTAGGATTAGCGCCGGCACCTTCTGCTTCGATCTTGTAATATAAACCGCTTGCTGTTTTTTGAAATCCTTTAGTTAATTCTACAAGGGCTTTTTCATCTTCTGCTTTTTGAGCAGCTAACTTATCAGCTTTCTTTTTTTCGAAGTTAGCTTGTTCAGATGTAAATAATTTTGCTGCATCAAACGCTTCTGCCTCTTTACCTTTACGTAAAATGGTTACTTTATTTATTGTAACATCGTTAAGTGGCTTATCACTTGGATTACGCGGAGTAGTAGCTATCGAATCAACAACTTCAATCCCACTTACTACATGTCCGAAGATAGTATAGCTTGGTGGTAATGAACCATTGTTGTGCATAATAAAAAACTGACTACCATTTGTATTTGGTCCGGCATTTGCCATAGCAAGTGTACCTCTTACATAACCTGTTTTTGCAAGATCGCTGGCTGCATCCATTTCGTCAACAAATGTATAACCAGGACTTCCGGTACCATTTTTTGTAGGGCAACCACCTTGGATCATAAAACTAGGAATAACTCTATGAAATATTAAACCATCATAATAAGGTGTTCCCAAAGGTCTTGCCGTATTTGAAATTGTACCTTCTGCTAAGCCAACATAGTTGGCAACAGTTAAAGGCATTTTAGAATGTTCAAGCACGGTAATAATAGTTCCTTTGCTTGTTTCAATTTTTGCATAAATGCCATCGGGCTGTTTGCTAAGAAATTCCTGGTCCATTTTACTTATCTTTATTTTTTGTTTTTTTTGCGCAAAAGTTCCTAAACTTAGGAAACTTAATGCGGCAATGATCATCGTTATTTTTTTCATATTGCTGTAATTTCTAATAAAATTTACAAAAATCTTGCCAGCTTTTTAATGCTTGTGGCCGTCACCCTCGTGATGCTCGTGCTGCTCGCCTTGCTGCTGTTGCTGAGGCATTTGCATTTGCTCAGGTTGTGGTTTGAAGTCTAATAACTCAACTTCAAATACAAGTGTTGAGAACGGAGGAATTCCTTGTCTTCCTTGTGCGCCGTATGCAATAGCTGATGGAATAACCATTTTGGCTTTACCACCTCTTTGCATCATTCCAACACCTTCTGTCCATCCCGGAATAACTTGATTCAACGGAAATTCAATTGGTTCTTTGCGATCAACTGAGCTATCAAAAACGCTTCCATCTAAAAATGTTCCATGATAGTGTACTTTAACCATATCAGTTGGCTTTGGTTTTTCACCTTTACCTTTTTTCAACTCAACATATATCAAGCCACTTGCGGTTGGTTTAGCAGTGATCTTGTTATCTGCCAAATATCTATCGCGTACAACAGATTCATTAACCATAGCTTCTTGCATCTTTCTTTCCATTTCAGCTTTTTGCTCGGCCGCATTTTTATCAACCTCTTCTTTTGTTTTTACTTCTTTAATAGCAAACACACCTTTCAAAAAGTCGCCAGGTTTAACTCCGGGAGGTAATTCGTTTCCGCGCATTGTTTTTAAGAAGAAAGAATCAGCTGAAATAATGAATGCAGCGCTGTCGCCTTCATGCATCATTAAAAGTCCATCTTCAAAGCTTCCTTTAAAAGAAACTTCGCGTACACCAAAGTTGGTATAACGAGAACCATCTTGTGTGGTTTGTTTTGATTCCATGATGATAGAATCTTTTGGCCAAATACTAAATGTCCAGCTGAATTTAATTCCGCTGCCCATAACGATCTTTTTGGCGTCTTCGTTGTGTTTAAAGAATTTATAATGAATTCCCGTTTCTTCGGCACGGGTAAAACCATCAAATTGAGAATCGCTACCGCAAGATGCTAAAGTTAGAACTGCTGCGATCGGAATGAGAAACTTTGCTACCATTTTTAATTGACTATATTATTAATATTTATTTCGTAAAGCAAAGGCGTGTATGGCGGTATGATATTTCCGGCGCCAAGCTCACCAAATGCGAGGTACGAAGGTAATATAATTTTGGTATTTTGCCCTGTATTTAGAAATTTTATCACATAATTTAACCCCTTTAGCATTTGGTCGGGGGTGGAGGTATTTACCTGCCAATTGTAAGGGGATTCGTCAAATTGTTTACCATTTAAAAGGTACCCTTTATACGACATAGAAATCGTCTTATTTTTAAGTTGATTCACCGCAGAAACATCGGGTTTTCCTTCAAGCCAATACACGTTCAATGAGTCTTTATAATACTCGGTAATATTGTTCTTTTGTAGATAATTTTTAATGAGTTTGGTTTCATTTAATGCCCATTCGGTAATTAAGGAATCAATGCGAGAAGTATTAAAAATGGTTTTTATTTTAAGGTAAACTTTTACTACCGAATCGGCTTTTGCAAATTCAGGAACTCGTGGGCTCGAGAATTGTTGTTTAAAGAATGTTTCTTTTGGTATGAGCAAACAAGCGCTATCGCCTTCGTTAGCCATTTGCAAATACGCTTCAATGCAATTTCCTGTTCTGTCGGGATCAATATTCATGAAATATTTATCGTCGTAATCGGTTTTACTATTCCAAAAAACCGAATCGTTTTGTGTGGTATAATTAAGATCTAAAAGCGCGATGAAATGTGTATTATCTTTTTTTACATCTGTATTGAATGCGAGTAAGTGATAATAAAATCCTTTTTCGTGTTTGGTATAGAGTTCGTTCTTTCGTCCGCACGAAAAAAGTAAAAAGATAAAAGTGCCAAGGAGAATTCTGCTCTTCATCATTGATCTATTTGAACATCATAAACAATGGGCATTTGAGGTGGGATCTTTTTATAATCACCCAAAAGGCCATGCGCTAAATGTGATGGAACCAATAAAAGTGCTTTATCTCCGCGTTTTAAATATTGAACGCCTTTGTGAATTCCGCTTTCAATATTTTCATACCCTACTTTAAATGTTCTTTTTCCGCTTTGATCTGAATTGTAAACTTCGGTACCATCCATTAAACTTACTTTAAAGCTCATGGTAATTTCCATACTTTCTTTTATGCTATCTCCTTTGGCCGAAGGCTGGTAAACATAATAGCGGATCCCACTTGTGGTTCTCACAAAATTCATTTGATGCGATCGTGCAAACTGATCCATTTCATCATTTTCTTTTTGTACTAATGCTTGATTTGCTTTTTCAAATTGTTTTTTGAGTGCTTGTTCGTCAATTGGTTTTGTGTGTTTGTGTTCTTCTTTAACAGGATCGCCGCAGCTTGTGAGTATAACACACGTGCTAAAAAGAAAATATTTCAGAAATTGAAACACTATTGCAAAACTAATAAATTGTATAAAAAGACTTACTTTTACTTTTGAAATGAATAAACAAGAACGATATGAAAAAGTGCTTACTTATTTCAAGAATAACGTTCCAATTGCCGAAACGGAACTAAACTATTCCGATCCTTATCAATTATTGGTGGCGGTTATTCTTTCGGCGCAATGTACCGATAAAAGAGTGAATATGGTGACTCCCGCTTTATTTAAGGCTTTTCCAAATGTTGAAACCTTGGCCAATAGTAGCAGCGATGAAGTATTTACTTATATAAAAAGCATTAGCTATCCCAATAACAAAGCAAAACACCTGGTGGGGATGGCAAAAATGTTGTTGAATGATTTTGGCGGAATAGTACCCGGTGATATTGATGAATTGCAAAAGATGCCCGGAGTAGGAAGAAAGACTGCAAATGTGATCGCATCGGTAGTTTATGATAAACCCGCTATGGCCGTGGATACTCATGTTTTTAGAGTAAGCGCTCGTTTGGGCTTGACTGTTGGCGCAAAAAATCCTTTGCAGACTGAACAGCAATTAGTTAAGAATATACCCAAGGAACTCATTCCAATTGCGCATCACTGGTTAATTTTACACGGGCGGTATACCTGCTTAGCCCGTAATCCTCAATGTGTTACGTGTAAACTTCAAGAATTTTGTAAATATTTTGAACAGAATTTTTTAAAACAGAAAGTTTCCACTAATATTAAAGTAAAATTGCAAGGTTATGGCAAAAAAACCCTCAAAAAAGCCGTCAAAAAAAGCACCAAAAAAGCCGGTAAAAAAGGCGGCTAAGAAGCCTGCCAAGAAAACAGCTAAAGCCAAGGCAAAAAAGCCCGTAAATAAAGCCGTTAAAAAAGTTGCTAAAAAGGCGGTCAAAAAAACCATTAAGAAAGCAGCTAAGAAGGTTATTAAAAAAGTAACTAAAGCAGCTCCAAAAAAACCTGCAACAAAAGCAGTAGTTAAAAGCGGACCAAAATTCAAGCAACATAAAACACACTTACAAGTAGGCGAAAGAGCTCCTTTTTTTGAAGGAATAGATCAAAATGGGAACACCGTAAGTTCTTATCTTTTGGGTGGAAGAAATATCATTCTTTATTTTTATCCTAAGGATCATACCGAAGGATGCACAGCGCAAGCTTGCAGTTTACGAGATGAACATTATTTTTTAGGCACTAGTAATTACGTTGTTGTGGGTGTGAGTGCTGATGACCAAGATTCACATTTAAAATTTGCTTCAAAACACAGCTTGCCTTTTCCTTTGATAGCCGATACAAACATGGAGATCATTAAAGCTTTTGACGTTTGGGGAACCAAGCAGCTGGCAGGAAGAATATATGATGGAATTGTGCGTACAACTTTTATAATTGGTGCCGATGGCATCATTAAACACATTATTACCGATGTGGATACAAAGGAACATGCCAAGCAGATCCTTGCCTTGTAGGAATAATTTTTGCAGATAACAGCTAATTACCTATTTTTGCATTCCCATTTTTAATGGGAAGAAAATTCTAACTGCTCCTATAGCTCAGCTGGTTAGAGCACCAGACTCATAATCTGGGGGTCCCTGGATCGTGCCCAGGTGGGAGCACAACAAAATTAAACCGCTAGAGATGGCGGTTTTTTTATTTTATTGATTCTCTTTTTCCTTCTTTCTGATCGTAAAAATTGTTCGTCTACTATTGGCTGCTGTATCTATGTAACCAAACAACTCAAAAGGTTCTAAAACGCGTTTGCTGCCATCTGGTAAAAAACAAACTATATTATAAAAAAGCATACGGTTATAATTGGGCTGGAATTTTTGTAAGTGATGGAGCATAGGTTTTGTTAACTTGCACGTGTCTGATTTTAGAGTATCTGCTTTTGGTTTTCTGTTCAGTTTTGTAATAACAGCATCTTCATAGAATAACATTGAGAATTTGTTTATAGGCAATTTTGTTTTGTAATGTTCTGAGTACGCCCACATATGACATTTTCCAAGCTTCAAAACTTTGGAAGACGAATCGATGGCAACTCCGCAAAAATAGAGCAGAGGAGGTTTGATATCCTTTTCCATTACTGCAATTACTTTTTGTTTGTTATTGATCTTCCTGAACACGGTAAATACAACGGTGCCTATGTTCAACATTCGTAATTTATAAAGTCCATCTTTTTCTGAAAGGATCCTGGCACCTAAAACAGTTACTTCAGGTTTAGGATCGTTCTCATCATAATTTACTTTTACGTAACTGTCTTTTTCAAGAAGAAAATAGGGTTCCTTACAAACGATCTCGCATTTAACGGGCGGCGCTTTCACTTTATACACATAAGTTTTACCACCCTGGCCAAAAGTTGAACAGATAAATGTTGTAAGAACAATACAAGTGATCCAAAACCTCATATAAATAATACTACATATCCAGAAAATCTCTCATCTGCCCGGGTGTTTTAATTGTATTGGGCGCTACTTTCAAATTGAACGCAATATCTTTTGCAGTAAAGTCCATCGATTTGAATTCTTCGTCCTTTATATAATAGAATTGTTTGTCTTTAGTTACAACGATCAATATATCTGCGTTAGTACCTGATTTGGCAGGAAAATCAAAGATCTCTTTCCACTCTAATTTAAAAATGCCGTTGAAATCTCTTTTTATAAGATAAGCATTATCAATTTCTGATTCGATACGTTTATCGCCAAAGTAATAATGCGCAGCAATGGTCTTCTTCACTTCTCTTTTTGCAATATCTTCCCAAAGTGTGCTTAAGCTAGCCATGGCATCAAAATTATAAATACCAAATCTTCTTACCATTGCCATTCGAGGAATAGTTCCCTGACGCGTTAATAATTTCACGCTTTCTAAATCAACATATTCATTCAGCGCGTTTAAAAATTGCCCC
>CAYYUS010000006.1:0-17931 GCA_964474925.1 uncultured Akkermansia sp.
TTGGGGTGACCTCGCCGGCACGCCCAAATAATTAAAATAAATTTGACATCTTAACGCATCGCCACTCCAGCAGGATCATAAACCAATTCTAAAGCGCCGCTGGTTTTAAAATCAGAAACTAAAGTGGAAATTTTATATTTGCCTTTGTTGTTTACGGCTATAGCCGCGGTGTTTGGCGGAATGCGACCCGCGTTAAGCGCGTACATTACCAAAGTATTGGATCCCGTTTTTAAATTCAAAATAATTTCTTTCTTCTCTTTTGTTACTTCTAAATTCTCTATCAATACTTCGCCGTTCAGGTAAATGGAAATTATATCTCCGTCAACACGGTTCTTATCGTACACCTGAACTTTTACAATATTACTTTCCACATTTACGGTTTGTTGTACTTTGTATTTACGTCCGTTGCATTTACGCTTGTTGAACGACACAAATTTCTTTTCGGCAATTATCTCGGTAGTGGTATCAAGCACTTCAACAATATCTTTTTCTATAATGCTATCTTTTTTCACTTCGTTAATAGTTACAATGTTTTCTTGACGTGTTGTATCGCATACCGAATTAGCGAATTTAAAATTATCGATGTTGACCCAGGTTTGAATATCGCCAGCCGGCATTTGAACCGTTAAGTATTTACCACTAATAGGGGCAATAAAAGTACATTCTCTGCGTGTCCACACGTTATTTACTGCCGATCCATTAAGCGTGTGAACTACAGTTCCAAAAGTTGTATTGCTAGTTGACAGGCCTAACTGAATAGGATTTGCACGATAACCCGCTGCAGCTCTATCGTAAAATGAAATGGTATATTTTTTTCCTTCCGTTAAGGGTTGCGTTAATTCAATAGCTACAATATCTGTTCCGCCACCCGTTAAAGCAATGTACCAATTTTTACTTTGTGCGCCCGATCCACCGTAATCGCTTGATCTAATAATATCTACATCGCCATACGAACCAAATGAGGTAACGCCTGGCATCATACCGTTAAAAGCAGTGTTAGAGAGGTTTATTTCGTCGCGAGAGGCCTTATGATTCTCAAAATCGCCATTTACAAAGCATTGGGCGCTTGTTGTATTTACAAATAAGGCTAAAAATGGGGCTATTAAGTAACGCATGGTGGTTGTTTTTAATTGAGATGCTAAAGCGGGGCGGATTCCATAAACGAAATTAATGGGGAATAGACACAGGGAAAAGCCAAATAATGTAATGGAAATTATAAAATTGATGATGGAATAGGAAAAATTCTAAGAGGAGTAAGGGTTTTAGGGGAGGTGTTATTTTAAGTTAAGGGCTTTGAAGTTTTTTAGCCACAAACTGAGGCTGTTTTAAACACGGAGAACACGGAGACACAAAGGCCCGGATAATTTTCTGTGTTTTTGGTTAATTATTAAAACCGTGTCTCAGTATCCCCCGTGCCTCCGTGTTTAAAAAAATGGATATGCTTTATCCTCTAAACCAATGTCTCACTCATCACAAACGCATCTTTACCTTACTCACACCTGTATCTACCACGCCAAAAATGCCTTATACCATTTAATCTACTTAATCAACCAATTATAAAGCCAACTATGTACTTTAAAAAGAACAGGCCAAAACCGCGTAACCATACTGCATTTTTATAGTACAAATTAACAAGAACTAACACTTACTCACTTAAATCACAAGGTTATGAAACGCTATCCAAACACAACAGTTTTACTAAGCTATATGCTAGTGATCCTTTGCTCATGCTTCTCATTAATGCTGGTATCATTTAAACATAAATCGCAACGTTTATTTAAAGTGCCGGTTATTATTAATAAAGGTAAAGATGCACCTATTTGTTTAGCTCCAAATTTTATGATGAAAGCCGAACATACTGTTGAACGCATAGAAAGATTTGGCGATACACTTAACCTTAACACCACACCTAAATGGGGTTTTGAAAAATGCGATGTGGCAAGTACTAAAGATGCCAATGCTTATTTTAAAGATGGCGGACTGCGCATTATTGTAGATGCACAAAGTGAAGTAGGGGTGTGCGTTAGAAACGGAATGCCAATGGTACAAGCCTTACCAGTGTATATTATTAACGAGGGCACGCACAACGCTGTAGAAATTGAATCGTACAACGGAAAATTAAATATGATCGTAGAAGCGCTAAGTACAAAAAATACCTGGGAGCCTATTGAATATCTTCCGCAAAATAGTACCAACCAAAAAAATTGTATGCTTAATTTGCCGGCGCACTTTTATGCTTTTACAAAAAATATTCTTCACTGCGGCGATCATATTACCAAATGCCGTTTAAAATTAATGAGTGGAGATAATTCGTATTACTCAAACACATTTATGATGGGGATCAATTACACTCAATTCGAAAAAATTTAGTATCACCATATCATCCAGTTGCCGTTTAAGCAGGGCAATGTATGTCGAACCTCCGTCTTAAAAGGCGGGGGTTTTGTTTCCCCTATCTTTTAGCCACGGAGGCACCAAGACACGGAGAAAATGCGAGACGTAGCTATATATAATGCAAAAAAACTCTGTGTGTTGGTGTTTAATAAAATGGATAATGGTGATCAAAATAAAATTCCGTGCCTCCGCGTCTCCGTGGCAAAAGATATAGATGCACTTTTGCTGTCTCCGTGGCAAAAAGAGCGTTAGAAATTCACCGAGTAAACATCACTTTTATTCCGTTGAATATTAAACACCTCAAAGCCTCCATCTTGTGGAATGATCTCGCGAAGATCAAAGGCAGTACAACCTTTACTTAAGCCTTCAAAAATAAGTGTAAAGCCGCGACCATCGTTAAGTGTCCATGTGGGGGCTAATGAAATATTAAAGGCGTGCACTAATTTTGCCTGGCGAGTGCTGCCATGCTCAATTAAAAATGTACTTGGCCAAATGCGATACGCCTCTGCGCCTTCGGTGCTGCAAACACAATGCACAATAGTTTGACGCTCTTCGCTTTCTAAAGTTTTTACTTCTTCGGCAACGGCTGCTTCGGTAATTTCAATGGGTTGTTGTTTGGTGATAGGCATGGGGTAAAGGTAGGTGTTATAATAGTATTAGTTCTTACCCCTTAAACTCATCCACCCACTTTGCCGTACTCATTTGCTTTAATATTCGTGGCACATCGCCAAAAGAAGTAACTAAAGAGCCTCGGGTGCGGTCGTAAAGGTCGGTTCTAAAATTATTGCCGGTTTGCATAATGTATTCGGCCATTTGTGCGCCAATTACTTTCATAAGGTCAAAGCGGGTTACATCGGCCATGTCAATACTTCCCAGGGTTTCTTCGCCAAGGTCGTGTAGCCATTTGCTTTTGTATTTTTTTTCGTCGAGCGCATCAATGTTTGGTAATTTTTTAATAGCAATAGGGTCAAGGGTAATTTGAAACCGTCTAAAATCCACTAGGGTATTCATCATGGGCGATCTAAACATATCGGTTTGCATGGCGCTGGCATCTTGTGGTGTTTGTGTCATCAACCAATTTAACCAAAAATTGATGTCAACTCCTTTTGGGTTAATGGTATCGTCGGGTTTTATAAATTGTCTTGATATTCCGGTGCCAAAACTAAACAAAGTAAGTTCGCTTAAGCGGTAATTGCTTTGTTTGTCCTTAGGGCAACTATACGAAACCGCTTCAATAAAAGCTGCCAACGAAGGATTGTTGTATGTGGTTGTTCCGCCATCTACAAAACGCTCTAAAGGATAAAAATACGTGGGTGCGCTCATGGTAGCTTCCATCACGGCGCGTAACAAAACATTTCTGTAAGTGCCATGATAGGTATTATCGGCTTGTTTAAAGCATGTAAAAAATGTTTCTTCGGCCGCGGCCATATCTTGCGCGGTAATTAAAAGATCAATATCGTGTTTGTGGCACGCTTGCTCGAGTGTTTCGTTCTTTACAGTTTCTTGCAATAATGTTCGGTATTGCTGTTTGCTAAACGCCGGAGGATTTACAAAACGATTTCCCAAGGCGCGTTTATCAAATACTTTGGTAACCAAACTTTCGTAAAGCGTTTCTATTTGATCGGCATTGTGGCCTGTGCAAATTAATCCTGCAATAATTCCACCGGTAGAAGTGCCCGCTACCATATCAAATAATTGGTGTAAGGGCATTTCGGCAATTTGCTCTAAGCGTTTTAATAATTGTATGGTTAATATGCCACGCATACCTCCGCCATCCAAACATAAAATGGCTCGGTGGTTGGGGTTGATGTTTAATTTTTCGAACGCCTTTTTGCGTGCGGGGCTGAGTTGGGTGCCGTTTAATTTTGCCATGGGGTTTGTTTTATTTTTTTGCCACGGAGACGCGGAGGCACGGAGTTTTTTTGTCGTAGTGCCTAAGCAGCTACGTCTAGTATTTTTCTCCGTGTCTTCGCGCCTCCGTGGCTAATATTTTGTGTTAAGCATGTTGAAGATAATTATTTACCTCTAAAAACAAAAGCGCTGTTAAATAAAAGCCGTAACTTAAAGCGTTAAAAGCGATTATACTATAAATGCGTGCGGCTCTGATCATATTTTTTTTGTTTTCGTTGCCCTTCTGCAAGCTCAGGGGCCAGGCGGCATTAAAGGATTCGGTAAAAGCCGATACCTTATTAGCCTTAGCAAAATCGCAAATAGGTAAAAATTATTGTTACGCCGTTGCCGATCCCGAAAAAGGTTTTGATTGCAGTGGCTTTGTGTATTTTGTATTTGCCAGTTTTAATATTAATGTTCCCCGTTCGTCCAAATTGTATAAAAATTACGGCCAAAAAATTTCTATTGATTCGGCCAGGGCAGGGGATGTAATTGTTTTTACGGGAACAAATGCTAAAAAACGTAGTCCGGGTCATGTAGGAATTATTATTTCGTGTACCGATGGAGTGCCCACTTTTATTCATTCATCTTCTGGCAAAAAAAAGGGAGTTATCATTTCTGATTTTAATGAATCGCCTTATTATAAGAAGAGGTTTATAAAGATCGTTCGTGTAGCAGTTGTTTATTGAATTAACACTGTTTTTAACACGGAGACACGGGGAACACCAAGACACGGTTTGTTTTTTTAAACCCAGTTATTAAATCCGTGTCTTTGTGCCTCCGTGTTCTCCGTGTTAAAAAAACAAGCGCTTGGTGTTTAAAAAAGTGGAAAGCAAAAAAAAGGCTAGCCTTAGCTAACCTTCTCAATAATTTTGTAAGAGAAATCCATAAAGCTCAACAGATCCTCGCCAACATCGCGGAGGTCGTAATCGCTTTCGTCGTACAACCAATCAATGTGTACACTGTTTCCGCCTTTGTGTAATGCATTTAATTCTTTTAAGAAGTCAAATAACATACGTTGCGAAGATGTATTGATATAATTCAGTTCAAAAAGAACTTTGGTAGTGCTGTTTGGTTGTTTAGCGTAATCTCTTATCCAAAGAATAAGAGGCATATAAAACTCGTGAGCATTATCTAAAAAAGAAGAGCCTTTTATTTCAAATGCACCAGTAGTGTGATCAAGTGTCACAAGAGGGGAGTGCTTTGTTTCTTTTAAAATGAGCTTTTCCATAGGTATTATATCAAAGATAAGATAATTTGGTTAAAAAAAGTAGGCCGTTTATCTACAAATTGCCTTGGTTGAGCAAAAAATACAAGGTGTTGAGTAAATGCTTTTTCGTTTTAGTAATTAGATGGAGGAAACGGAGGAGAGTTTAATCGAAGGGTTTAAAAAGCATAGGAATCATATGTAAACACTTGATATACAGACAAATATAGCTGCGCAAGCTTTTATTATATAAATGACGCTAACGCGTCACTCTTTAATTTTGCCACGGAGGCACGGAGTTCACGGAGATGTATGACGCCTTCGGCGTTATGTGATTTGCTTAATTAACTCAGCGAACTCCGTGCCTCCGTGGTTAAAATAAAAAAGACGCCGGAGGCGTCGTAAGTGTAGTAAGATAAATTTACTTTGCAGTTAACCCATGTAACTTCATGTACTCAGGGAAATCAATTCCCTTTTTAAACTCCTCCGAATAAATATATTTTTTTATTTCGGCGGCCCATGCACGATGGGATAAACCCGAATGTAAAATAGAAGGATCGAAAGGTTTGCCAAAATGAATTTTTACAGTATGTCCTTTTTGCTTGAACATTTCGTCAGGCAAAAACAACATTTCAATATTAGCTTTAATGCCTATGGACTTTCTAAAATTAGCAAAGCGATAAAAGAATTTCGAATTCTCTCCTTCAATAAATGTAGGAACTATTAAACGCTTGTGATCAATGGCCTGTGTTACAAAACTTTTTTTCCAGGTAAGATCAACTATTTGCCCTTTTATTTTTCGGGAAACCAATCCTGCCGGAAAAAATAATACGGCATCATTTGAATTTAAGATATCTTCCATGGTGCGCAACGATGCTGCGGAAGTTGAGCCAACTTTGTTTATCCCTACAAAAACATCACCATAATTTTTTAAAGTGAGCAGTACATCGTTCACAAAAAAACGAACATCTTTTCTAAGATCGCCAACTGCTTTTATAAGCGACATGCCATCCAATCCGCCCAATGGGTGATTAGCCGCAACAATAATGCGTTCGTTAAGTGGTATGTTTTGTGTATTTACCGATACAATTTTAGCACCAAGAACTTCTAATGCTTTTGTATTAAAATCTAAACCCTTGGCATCTTTTAATAATACCATGGCATCGTTTATCTCTTGCTCGTGAAGTTTACGCTTAAGCCAGCGAAGTATAAAACCAGGCAGCCATTTTTTTAGTCCCGGCGCTTTTTCGCTCAATACTTTATCTACATCAATGAATTTTTTTGGCTGCACACTCATTGTTGGAAGATCATTTTTTAGCGATGGTTAATTCTAATGTTCTGATGCGATCATTTAATTTTTGCAAACTGCGGAACAATACATAACTCCTGCGGTAATCGCCAATAGCAAATGCGGGCGATCCTTGTACAATTTCTCCTTCTTTTTCAATGGTTGATCCAACGCCGCTTTGTCCGGCAATTTTTACGCCATCAGCAACAGTAATATGTCCTACAACGCCTGCTTGTCCTCCCATCATTACATTCTTTCCTATTTTTGCAGAGCCAGCAACAAATGCACCTCCTGCTAAAACGGTGTTCTCGCCAATTTCCACATTGTGAGCTATCTGAATTAAATTATCAAGCTTAGCACCCTTGCGAATAATGGTTGATCCCATCGTTGCGCGATCAATAGATGTATTGGATCCTATTTCCACATGATCTTCAAGGATCACATTTCCTATTTGCGGAACTTTTTTATAATTATTTTCCGAATTTGGAGCAAAACCAAAACCATCGCTACCAATTACGGTGCTGGCATGAATAGTACAATGATTTCCAATCACACAATCGTGATAAATTTTTACACCCGAAAAGAACGTGCAATTATCACCAATGGTAGTTCCATCGCCAATATAAACGTGAGGATAAATTTTTACGTTATTTCCAATTTTTACATTCTCGCCAATGTATGCAAAGGCGCCTACATAACAATCAGTTCCCATTTTTGCACTCGGCGAAATAAAACTTGGTTGTTCAATGCCTTTTTTGTTTTGCTTGATCTCGTAATACATCTCCAACAACTTGGCAAAACTTCCGTAAGCATCTTCCACACGAATTAATGTGCAGGTTGATTTTACTGGTTTATCTAATTCAAAATTGTTGTTGATGATAATTACCGACGCATCGGTGGTATATGCAAAGTTGGTATAAAGCTTATTCGATAAAAAACATAAACTGCCAGCTTTGCCTTCTTCAATTTTGGCCAAAGAGGAAACTTTAACGTCTCCGTTTCCTTCTAATTTGCCATTTAATAATCCGGCTATCTGACTTGCTGTAAATTCCATTTTCTTGCAGAATGTAAAAATACATTTTATATGCTTTCAGGCAAGGCCCAATTCTGTATTTATGTCAACCCTAGGTAAATAGGCTTTTATTTTGTTCTGCTATTGGGAGCCATCTCCCTCCTTCAGGAAGGAGTACCCCGAAGGGGGGAGGGAGGGGAAAGTTAGATGGTGATTTTGCTAGATAATTTTCCTCCCCCGTCATCGCTTCGCGATGCCACCCCCTCCTGAAGGAGGGGGATGAGAGGAAAACGGTTATTTATTTAACAGCACTTTTACAGCTTCTTTTATCTGTTGGTCTTCGCCTTTTATCATTGGGGTATACTCATTTAATACCTTGTGATCGGGCTCTAACTGGTTGTTCTCATAGTATTTACCATCCGGCGAAATAATTCCAACTTGAGGGATCCCAAATACAAGCGATTGATCTTGCAAATTTTCCCACCATACCGCTGTTCCTGTTCCGGGCACCGGCATACCAATTAATTTGCCAATGTTGAGCGTTTTGTACACCACTGGGAACATATGCGCATCCGAATAATTTCCTTCGCTCATTAGTACAACACTTGGTTTATTCCATTTTGTGCCGGGCTCTACACCAATTTTGCGCTCTTTTGGAACAAAATCCATGTATTTTTTGCCCGATAAAAATGTAGCAAGATCATCATGCAACCATCCGCCACCATTAAATCGTGTATCCACTATCAAGGCTTTTTTATTTGGATATTTTCCTAAAACCTGATCGTAAAATTCGCGATACGCTTCATCGTTCATTCCGCGCACGTGCATATAGCCTAATTCGCCATTAGACAATGTGTTCACCATTTTTTGCATGCGCTTGATCCAACGTTGATACAATAATTCGCTCAAGCCATCATACGTAATTGGCTTAATGGTTTCGTCCCAACGTTTTTTTGTGGTCTCGTCGTACAACGAAAGCAAGGTTGGTTTACCTGCAATGCGATTTAAAAATTTATAGTAATTGGTTTCAGGTGTAATTTCGTTACCGTTTATTTTTTCGATAATAACACCTGCTTTAATTTGTGTACCATCAAATACTAAAGGACCTTTTTCAACCACTTCGGCAATTTTTAATCCGTTGCCTTTGAAGCTCTCATCAAAAAATGCGCCAAGGCTTGCTGTTTGATCGGGATTGTGGCTACCCACAAAAGCGCGACAGCCAGTATGCGATGCATTTAATTCGCCCAACAGCTCGCTCGCCATCTCAGCAAAATCGCGGTTATTATTAATGTAAGGAAGGAATTTAGAATAATTCTCTTTGTAATAATTCCAATCTGTTTTTTGAAGATCACTCACGTAAAATTTCTTCACTACCTGGCGCCACATATGCTCAAACATATATTCACGTTCGGCGGCGGTGTTCAGGGTCATTTCGGCATTAAAACTAATTTCTTTTTTCTCAGCCTTTTCAATATTTACTTTGGTAGGTTTGCCGTTAGAGATAAAGAATATATTCTTACCATCTTTGTCAAACATCATCTCTCCAACACCTTTCGAATCTAATTTTACTAAAAGTTTGGTCTCATTCTCTTTGAATTTTGTTTGCCAAAGATCATAGCCGCCTTCGAATTTAGTAAGGTAAAATAATTTTTCGCCGTCTAACGATAACAAAGCATCTGCTAATAACGACGAGTGAATGGTTAATCGCGATTTGCGATCTGATAATCCATCCATTTCAATTTTAACCACAGGGAGCGAAGATTTTTTTGTAGTATCTTTTTTATCCTTATCCTTTTTTTCTTTCTCTTCCGTTTCTTTCAGTAAAGCGTAGTCTTCTTTTTTCATTTTAAAGCGATCGTACGCTTCTTTGGTAAAAAATAAACCGTAAGCATCACTTTGATTTCCGTGGCTCGCCACATTTTTCATTCCATGACGGCTGCTGAACCATATCATGGCCTTTCCGTTCATAGCCCACTTAGCACCACCATTATCAAAGCCACTTTCGGTAAGATCAATAAGAGGTTCTTTTCCTTGCGCATCGGCTAAGCCAACTTCAGATCGCCATTGCCCGTCTTGTAAAAAATGCACGAGTAAATATTTTCCATCAGGGCTCCAATCATACGATTGATCTCCGTCTGAATACGAATAATTTTTCTCAGCCGGTAAAATAGTGCGAATAGCTTTCGATTTTAAATTGATCACTTTAACAGCAGTACGATCTTCCAAAAAAGCCACTTCATTTCCATCAGGAGAATATTTTGGTTGGAACGCTTCTGTTTTTCCAACAACAATAGCTTCTTCTTTTAAAATGGTAGAATTGAAAAAGTATTTTTCTTCTTTGCGTGTAAGATCTGTTTTATAAATGCCCCAAATATTATTTCTTTCAGAAGCATATACAATACTTTTACCATCTGGACTAAAACTTGCCGAGCGCTCTTGTCCTGGTGTATTAGTAATTCGTTTGGTAGTTCCATTTTCTATCGAAGCCACAAATACTTCACCGCGTACAACAAACACCACTTCTTTTCCGTTGGATGAAACACTCATTTCGGTAGCGCCATTCGAAAATGTTTCTGTTCTTTCGGTCGCATAACGTTCATCGGAATTAATGGTAATATTCACTTTTTTAGCATCACCATTGGCAGCTTGGGTGTAAATTTCACCATTAAAACTATAGCAAAGTACATCGCTAGAACTTGCCGATAAAAAGCGCACCGGATTTTTTTCGTATTTACTTACTTGAGTTTGTTTTGTTGGATCAGAAGCATCCATTTTCCAAATATTAAAATTGCCGCTTTTCTCGCTTAGAAAATAAATAGATTTTTCATCGTTGCTAAATATGGGGTTGCGATCTTCACCTGCAAAATTGCTTAACATGGTAAATTTGCTTGCTTTCATATCGTACATCCATACATCGCGTGTGATGGCCGAAGTATGATGTTTTCTCCAGGGATCTTCATAACCTTTTCTGTCGTGAAAAATGATCTTATCTCCGGCTTTATTTATTTTAGCATCTTCGGCTGCAATGGTAAGCAATTGTTTTTCTTGTCCACCGCTCACTTGCACCGTATATAATTCGGGTAAACGCGCAGGAGCACACTGAATGAAATCTTTTTCGTCTTGACGATTTGAATTGTACACGATCGATTTTCCATCCGGTGTAAAATAAGCAGGAAGATCATGTGACGAATGAAACGTTAAGCGTTTTGATTCGCCACCATCAGAAGGCATTAAATAAATATCATAATTCCCTGTTTTATCGGAAGCATAGGCTATCCATTTTCCATCGGGGCTCCAAATGGCCATAAAATCATGTGCATCACTTAGCGTTAATGGAACAGCTGCACCGCCATTGGCATCTACTTTGTATATATCGCCTTTGTAATTGAATACAATTGTTTTTCCATCCGGAGAAATGTTTGGATAACGCAACCAAAGCGGCGTATTTTTTTCGGAACTGAAGGAGAAACATAATATAGCCAAAACGTAAATTGGCGAAAGGATGATTTTTTTCATATGCATGATTTTAGCAGAACAAATATAGAAACTTGAACGGTTTTATCAATAAAAGGGTTGTTTAAAAGTGATGACTGGTGAATATTCGTGTTATTTAGCCAGAAAGATGCAATGAAGTTCACGAGCCGTTTAAACCCGATACCCATATTTATCGCAATTGGGTTAGATCAAAATGTGTTCTACTCATTGGAAAAAATCATAAAGTGTTCTCTTTGGTTTTTCCAGCAAAAATGTTATATTTAAACTTAGTTTAGATGTATATTAATTTTGACAAAGGATATAAATAGTGAATTTATTGACTCGCGAGAGATCAAGGGCGCTGTAAAAATTTTTTTACGAAGAGACGGGATTGTGGAGCAGGAGTGGGGCGAAAGTAATATAGAAATTGACGGAGAAAAGATAATGATGGCCAAAGATCTTTTAGGAGAAATGGTTGGAAGAAAACGTGTGAGGATCTTTGTTACAACTCAGGATTTTTCGAACATGACCCCAGAAGGAAGAAAAGTGGCTGCTACTAAAGAGGCCAATGAATATACAATTGCTGTGGCGGTACTCATTGATTCGTTAGCAAAAAAATTGCTATTCAATTTCTTCCTTTCTATGAATAAGCACATTCTCCCAATAAAGGGATTTACCAATAAAGAAGAGGGAATAGAGTGGTTGAAAAGTATGAACGAGCCTAAATAAATAGCTTGATCAAAAGAAGAACAATGCTTATGAAAGATGTAATTAGAACCAAACGAACCATGAGAACCCTATGTAGAACTTTAGTTTTAGTGTGCTTAGTACACTTTGTAACGTATGTAAGTGCGCAAAAGAAGAACCAAACTTTTCAGTATGATGCAGGCGCAACACCGCGCGAACACAGTTTGGATTTTGAGCGCATGCGTTTGTATGTGGAGTTTGTTCCCGAAGAAGGATTAGTAAAAGGGAAGATCACGCATTTTTTCTCGGCTATTAGAGCTAAAGTAGATTCGTTTTTTTTGGATGGTCCCGGAATTGAAATAAAAGAGGCGAAATTAAATGGTGCAGCCATCAATTTTAAAATTAGTAAAGACGGCATCACGTTTTTTCCATCAAAGTCATTAAGTTGGAATACTAAGGATAGTTTAGCAATTACTTACGAGGCACATCCAAAGCGCGGTATTTATTTTATTGGCTGGAACGATAAAAATAATATTTCGCGTAAACAAATTTGGACACAAGGGCAGGGGATAGACAATAGACATTGGTTTCCTTGTTATGATACACCCAATGATAAATTGCTGACGGAAGTTTATGTAAAATTCAATAAGGAGTATAAGGTTTTATCTAACGGTGTAAAAACTGCTGAGAAGGAACAAAAAGACGGAACAAAGATCTGGCATTATAAAATGGGTCATCCGCATCCAACATATTTGGTGATGTTGGGTATTGGAAAATATGATATCAAAGAAACCAAAGCAAAAAGTGGAGTCCCTTTGCGTCAGTGGTATTACCCTGAGTGGAAAGACAGATATGAATGGTGTTATAAATACAACGAAAAGATCTTTGATTTTTTAGAAACAGAAATTGCTGTGCCTTACGGTTGGGAATCGTATTCGCAAATACCTGTGCAAGATTT
The DNA here is from genome assembly GCA_964474925.1 of uncultured Akkermansia sp. GTDB lineage: Bacteria > Bacteroidota > Bacteroidia > B-17B0 > Aurantibacillaceae > Aurantibacillus. The sequence goes on from CAYYUS010000006.1 coordinate 12,911, forward strand.
TATGTTTGGTGCTATGGAAAATACATCGGCCACTTTGTTTGGCGATTTTTTTGAAGTAGATGCGCGCGGTTATAACGATAGAAATTATGTTTCGGTAAATGCGCACGAATTAGCGCATCAATGGTTTGGCGATCTGGTAACAGCGCGCGCCGGAAACGGAACCTGGTTGCAAGAAAGTTTTGCAACGCATTATAATATTTTAGCCGAAGGCGAATGTTTTGGTGCCGATCATTTTGATTGGGCAAGGCGTTACGCACAAAATGCCGCGGTAAATACACCTGATAAAAAATCAATTTCGCATTCGGAAACACCAACCTCTAATATTTATCAAAAAGGTTCGCAAGTATTGCAAATGCTGAGATATGTAGCAGGCAACGAAGGTTTCAGAAAAAGCATCAAGCGATATTTGCTTGCTCATAAATATGCCAATGTAAATTCGGATGATCTGTTGAATGCATTTCAAGATGAATTAGGAATGCCATTGGATTGGTTTTGGGAAGAGTGGGTGTTTAAAGGTGGAGAGCCGGTGTATAATGTAAGTTATCAGGATGAAACAGTGGGTGGAAAACGATTTACGCAATTTGTAGTATCGCAAACACATATTGTGAATGATCTTACTGGTTTATTTAAAATGCCAATTGTATTTGAAGTACATTATACGGATGGAAGTGTGGATAGTAAAACAGAATGGATAGAAAAGGAAAGTCATGTTGTAAAAGTGGCAAATGCCTCTGGTAAGAACATTGATTACGTTTTGTTTGATCCAAATAGTGAAATAATTAAAACGGTTACATTCAATAAATCTTTTGAAATGCTAAAAGCGCAAAGCATCAAAGCGCCAAAATTATTAGATAGATATGATGCAGTATTTGCTATGAGAAATTTTCCATTGGAGCAAAAACGTGCGGCGTTGATCGATGCTTTCCAAAAGAACACCTTTCATGGTATTCGTAGTGAAATTGTGATGCAACTATTAAATGATAAGAACGATCAAAGCATACAATTGATAAAACAAGCCTTACACGACAAGGATGTGCAAGTAAGAAAAAGCGTGATAATAAACGCCGGTAACATTGAGCCATCATTACTTGGCGATTATGAAACCTTGCTTTTAGACTCATCATACATGACGATAATGACCAGTTTAGAGAAATTATGTTTTCAATTTCCGCAAAACGCACAAAAGTATTTAGATAAAACAAAAGACCTGGAAGGAACTAGTGGTAGAAATGTACGTGTAAAATGGTTGGAAATAGCGTATGCAACAACAAACGATAAAAAACATGTTGACCAATTAGTAAAATACGCGTCTAACTCTTACGAATTTTTAACTCGCGGTAATGCTATGGGTAGTTTGAGAAAGTTAAATTACTTTGATGAAGAGGCTTTAACGAATTGTTTGAACGCCGTAGTAAGTTCCAACGGACGATTAGCCGGCCCGGCAGCTGAGACCATTAAATATTTTTATGCCCAACCAAAATTCAAAAAAATGATCGTAGATGGAGTTGCTTCTAAGCAAATGAACGATTGGGAGAAGGAGATCGTGATGAGGGTGATTCAGTAAGGTTGTCATTTCTCGATACAAAAAAATGAAAGGAGACGCATTTTTTTTACTCGAAATATCAAGCCTTGCTTTTGTCAGTTCGAGTGATCTTTGCCTGCCTCTCGCAAAGATCGTATCGAGAACTGACTCTAAACCTTCAGTCCAATCACGCAAACATCATCCACCTGTTCTAATTCTCCTCTCCATTCATTAAAGGCTAATTCAAGAATATCTCTTTGCTCTTCCATAGATTTATCACTTATTTCTAAGAGCATTTGGTTTAGCTTGCCGTATTTGAATTTCTTTCCTTTTGGTCCGCCAAATTGATCGGCAAAACCATCTGTATATAAATAAAGCACATCATTGCCTTTAATATCCATTTCAAATAATTTAAATCCGTTTTGGCGTTCGCCCATTCCCACAGGCATACGGTCTTTTCTTGTTCGTGTACTTTGTTACCGCTTATTATTATCGGTTGATTGTTGGCCGAAGCGTAAGTTAATTTTTTTGTTTTGCTATCTATACAAATTAAGATGCCATCAAAACCATCCTTTTGCCCTTCTTTACTAATATTATCAATTAAGCGTTGACGAACAAAGTCAAAAACTTCGTTTGGCTTCTCAATATTTTTTTCGCTGATGGCCTCGGTTAAAAATCCAATACTCAATAAGCTCATAAACGCGCCCGGAACACCGTGGCCTGTGCTATCGCACACGGCCAAATAGAAGCGATCGCCTTTTTTTACGGCCCAATAAAAATCGCCGCTCACAATATCTTTTGGATTAAAGAAGATGAAATGTTGCGGGATATTTTCCTTTAAAAATTCTTCGTTGGCCAATAAAGCATACTGAATACGTTTAGCGTAATTGATACTATCAACAATTTCTTTTTGTTTTTCTTCTATCAAATGTTTTTGATGTTCAATTTCGTGCGTACGTTCTTTCACGGTTGATTCTAATTGAATTTGTCTGTCTAATAATTGTTTGTTCCTGAATCTAAATATGAGCACAATGCCATAAATAATTACAGCAATTGAAAGCAATACGAACCAAACTGTTTTCCAAAATGGCGGCTCTATTTCAAAGCTGTAACTACTTGCCTCTCCCCAATCTTCACCTTCTACTTTGGCTTGTGCTTCAAAGGTATATTTGCCCGCATCGAGGTTAGAGTATTTTGCCTCAGGATAATTTACATTTATCCAGCTATCCGTATTACCCAACAAACGGTATCGATATTTGATGCGATGTGAAGAGTGCCCGTTAAATGCGTAGAAATTGAAATTAACGGTGTTTAAATAATAAGGTAAACTAAGATCGAGTGGGATATTGTTGAATGAAGAAATGCTACTGTATTCAATTGAATTTAAATGTTGTGTACTATCTGAATTGAAATACTTAACTTTTTTATTGATTGAATCTTTAAGCGCTACAAAATTCACGTATTCATCCATTAATCCTATTTGTGCCATGTAACATTTAGGAGAGCTGCGCTTGTTATCATAATCATCAAGGTTTAATTTAATTGCGCCTTTAGAAGTTCCCCACCAGAGGTTATTGTTCTGGTCAATTGCAACAGCGTGATTTACGAAGTAATTGGACTTGAGGCCATCTTGCAATAAAAAATAATCAATGCCGTAACCTTTTGCTTTAGAACTGTCGGGATAAAGTACATTAAGTCCTCTTCCAGTTCCTACCCAAATGCGGTGTTTGGGATCTTCAATAATGCTTGAGACATAATTATTTGTCAAACCATCTTTTTGATCATAGCATACAAATATTTTACCGTTGTATTTGCAAGCCCCAACATTAGTTCCTATCCATAGCTGCTGTTTACTATCAACGTACAAGGTAATAACCTCATTACTTGGTAAACCGTTGGCTTTAGAAAAGTGAGTGATATTATTATCTTGTATTTTACTTATACCGGCACCGGGATTAATGATCCAAATAGTATTCTTATTGTCGCCAACTATTTTGGCTACCGATCCTTTTATTAAACCGCTTTTGTTGTTGAGCTTATCAAATGAATTGAAGTTATAGCGTGTAAAATCATTATCCAGATTGCCGATCCACAATTGATCATTTTTATAATATAATGCGCTTGGAAATCCATTCCTAAAATGTTTGATCGATCCAACTGTTATCACTGAATCATATCCTGCCGAATCGGTATCGCTTGGCGTAAATTTTTGAAGACTCCCCTGATGAACGCCATGGTACAAATTACCTTCTTTGTCTTCGGCCATACTCATTATAATATGGCTGCGTGGATTTGGATCTCCTCCCAAACTGGCAAAATAGGAGCCGTTGAAGGAATAAATACCGGCACCCCATGTACCAATAAGTACATTTCCTTTTTTGTTAACGAACAAACTTGAGATACCTTTATCTGTGATGCCATCAAGTGATGAATAGTTTCTAAAACTGTTTGGTTTTATACGGTTAATTCCACCGTCTTGTGTTCCTATCCAAATGTTTTTCTGACCGTCTTCGGTAATGCAAGTGATCTTGTTGCTTGTTAATCCTTGTTTGGAGGTATAGCATACATAACCATCTTGAGTCATACAGGCAACACCACCTTCTCCGGTGCAAAACCACATTTTTCCTTTACTATCTTTATAAACAGCCGAGATAAGAAAGTACGGAACGCCTGTTCGTGGCCTGTACGCTATGGTTCTATCTTTTGTTACCAGTGCAGCTCCACCACTATAAGAACCAAACCAGATCTCTCCTTTTTTACTTTTTAAAATGCTTGTTGTAACATCAGATCCAAATTGTAAATAGGTTGAAATTCTCTTTTGGTTGTCTGTATCGTGGCCTTTTCTAAAATTACGCAACACTTTTTCATTTTCAATATATTCGGGACAGCCTCCCCAATTTCCAATTACTACGCGGTTATTTTCATCGTCGGCTTCTACTTTATAGGCTGCTCCAGGTCGTACACCAGATTCTTCACCAAAAAATTTAAGTGTATTGCCTTCCAATTTACACACACCGGTTTCATATAAGGCGAACCAAACATTGTTGTTTTTATCTAGCGAAATATCAACTACATTACTATTGGGTAAACCACATTCCTTATTATATATTTTAAAATGATTACCATCGTAATTCACTAAACCGTTACTTGTAGCAAACCAAAACGTACTATCTTTTGAAATAAGAATTTCATTTATAGTACCACTGGGTAAGCCGCTTTTTGTTGTATAGGTGTAAAAATTATAGCCATCGTATTTGGTAACTCCTCCATTTTGTGCGATCCACATGCAGCCTTTTTGATCTTCTATAACATCGCGAATGATGGAACTGGGCAAACCCTGTTCCTCGTTAAGATACATGATGTTTTCGTTGGATAAGCCTGTGCTTTTGAAATCGCCGGCTTTTACAGGTTTTGGGTGTTGTACTTTTGAAATAAAAGGTTCTATTTTTTTTATCTCGGGTTTTGTTGCCAAGGTAACGCTTTCGGCTACAAAGGCAAT